>NZ_JBFUAR010000015.1:0-204460 GCF_056406175.1 Arthrobacter sp. P1_D12 | reverse complement strand
CCCGCGAACGCAGCCCGGCCCCGCGAACGGGCCCCCGCGAATGGAGCACGGGCCCCGCGCGAACGGTGCCCGTGCCCTCAGGTCAGGAAGCGGCCGCCGTGGTGTAGGCCTGCTGGATCACGCTGCCCCAGTACGGGCCGTACATCGTGGTGGACTTGCTGCCGTAGCCGTAGCTGTTGATGGAGTTCTGGTAGCCGGCGGCGCTGGTGCCGATGAACCACGGACCGCCTGAGGAACCGCCGGTCATGTTGCAGGAGATCCCCTGGGTGTTGAACTGCGGGTTGTAGGGATCGTTCGTCGCGGTGCCGGAGCAGCTCTTGAGGGATTCACCGTTGAAGGGCGCTGCGGCGGGGTATCCGAACGACTTGTAGCTCAGGCCGCGGGCGGCGTTGAACTGCAGCCCGGAGCCGCCGACGACGTCGCTCAGGTACTGGCCGTTGAGCGTGGACATGACGGCGAAGCCGGTGTCGTAGGTCATGTCACCCGAGGAGCTCCACTGGGTGGGGGCGTAGAGGGCCTTGGCCGTCCACTTGCCGTAGGGGGCCGCGCCGTTCAGGTACGCCGGGACGAACGTGAACTTGGTGGCGAAGGCGCCCGGGCCCTCATTCACGCAGTGCCCGGCCGTGGAGACCGTGCTCTTGTTGCCGGAGGAGACCGAGTTGCCGGAGCAGACGTAGTTCGTCCCGCCGAGGGTGAAGAAGACCTTGCCGATGTGCGGGACGGGGGTTTCGCTCGCATTGGTCTTGGTCTGGAGCGTCTGGGATTGCAGCTTGGGAGCCGCGGCCTCGACCTTGCTCGGCGCGCCCGTTTCCGCCGGGCCCCTGGCCGCGGCGGCCTTGCCGCTGCGCTTCATGGCCCTGTCGGCCAGGACGTCGCCGGGGACGGCGCTGCGCATGCGTTCCGCGGTCCAGTAATCGGCCGCGCCCGTCTCGGTGACGGTGTGGCTGGCGACATCGGAGGTGGAAACCGGTGCCTTGGCCGGTGCGGGGGAGGCCGTGGCCGCCCCCGCGGCACTCAGGGCCAGCAGCGCGGCGGCCGAAAGAGTCAGCAGGCTGGTGGCCAGAGTCTTGGGTGTTCTCATGGGTGTCCTAACCGGTGGAAAAGGGGGGCGGCCGCTGTTGGCGGCCGCTGGATGGAACGAAACTACGGCAATTTGACTAACCTGTAAAGTAACTTGTCAATTTTTGTTATGCCGTGTCGGGATGTCACTCATCCGTCCGCGCACGACGCCGGTAGGCGCCAACGGGGGCACCTCGGGTAAGTTAGGGGTGTTGAGATAACACAAGATTCCGGAAATACCCAGACCTTCAGGGAGACGCCCGCGCAATGGCAAAGATTATCTATACCCACACCGACGAAGCGCCGATGCTGGCCACCTATTCGTTCTTGCCGATCATTGAGGCGTTCGCCTCGACGGCCGGTGTGGAAGTGGAGACCCGCGACATCTCGCTGGCCGGCCGCATCATCGCCGTGTTCGGCGACTACCTCACCGAAGAGCAGCGCCTCAGCGACGCCCTGGCCGAGCTTGGTGCCCTCGCCAAGACGCCCGAAGCCAACATCATCAAGCTGCCCAACATCAGCGCCTCCGTGCCCCAGCTGAAGGCCGCCATCGCCGAACTCCAGGGCCACGGCTACGCGCTGCCGGACTACCCGGACAACCCCTCCTCGGACGAGGAAACGGATATCCGGTCCCGCTACGACAAGATCAAGGGCTCCGCCGTGAACCCGGTCCTGCGCGAAGGCAACTCGGACCGCCGCGCCCCGCTCTCGGTCAAGAACTACGCCCGCCAGAACCCGCACAGCATGGGCGCCTGGACGCCGGAGTCCAAGACCAACGTGGCCCACATGGACGCCGACGACTTCCGCTCGAACGAGCTGTCCGTGGTGATCGAGGCCGACACCAACATCAAGATCCAGCTCGTCAAGGAAGACGGCACCGTCAAGGTCCTCAAGCGTGCCTTCCCGGTCCTGGCCGGCGAGGTCATCGACGGCACCGTGATGCGTGCCTCGGCCCTGGATGAGTTCCTCGCAGCCCAGGTTGTCCGGGCCAAGAACGAGGGCGTGCTGTTCTCAGCCCACCTCAAGGCCACCATGATGAAGGTCTCGGACCCCATCATCTTCGGGCACGTCGTCAAGGCCTACTTCGCGGACCTCTTCGCCACCTACGGTGAGCAGATCGCCGCCGCCGGCCTGAGCCCCAACAACGGCCTTGCCTCCATCCTCAACGGCCTCGAGGACCTGCCGGAGGAGATCCGCGGCGACGTCCAGGCAGCCATCGAAAAGGGCCTCAACGAGGGCCCCGAACTCGCGATGGTCGATTCCGACAAGGGCATCACCAACCTGCACGTGCCCTCCGACGTCATTGTCGACGCCTCGATGCCGGCCATGATCCGCAGCTCGGGCCACATGTGGGGCCGCGACGGCCAGGAAGCCGATACGCTCGCCGTCCTCCCGGACAGCAGCTACGCCGGCATCTACCAGGTCGTGGTTGATGACTGCCGCGCCCACGGGGCCTTCGATCCCACCACCATGGGCACCGTCCCGAACGTCGGCCTCATGGCCCAGGCCGCCGAGGAATACGGCAGCCACGACAAGACGTTCGAGATCCAGTCCGCCGGTACCGTCCAGATCGTCGACGACGCCGGCACCGTGCTGATCGAGCACAAGGTTGCCCCGGGCGACATCTGGCGCGCCTGCCAGACGAAGGACGTGCCGATCCGCGACTGGGTGAAGCTGGCCGTCACCCGCGCCCGCGCCTCCGCCACGCCCGCCGTCTTCTGGCTGGACAAGGGCCGCGCGCACGACGCCCGGATGATCGCCAAGGTGGAGGAATACCTCAAGGACCACGACACCGAGGGCCTGGAAATCGCCATCATGTCCCCGGATGAGGCCACGGCCTTCACGGTGGAACGCCTCCGCAAGGGCGAGGACACCATCTCGGTGACCGGCAACGTGCTCCGCGACTACCTCACCGACCTCTTCCCGATCCTCGAACTGGGCACCAGCGCCAAGATGCTTTCCGTGGTGCCGCTGATCAACGGTGGCGGCCTGTTCGAGACCGGCGCCGGCGGATCCGCCCCGAAGCACGTCCAGCAGTTGCTCAAGGAAAACCACCTGCGCTGGGACAGCCTGGGTGAATTCCTCGCACTGGCCGTCAGCTTCGAGCACCTCGCCACCAGCACCGGCAACGCCCGCGCCCAGGTCCTGGCCGACACCCTGGACCGCGCCACCGGCACGTTCCTGCTGGAGGACAAGTCCCCGAAGCGCAAGGCCGGCGAGTTGGACAACCGCGGCAGCCACTTCTACCTGGCCAAGTTCTGGGCCCAGGAACTGGCCAGCCAGAACGACGACGCGGAGCTCGCCGCGGCCTTCGCCGCCGTTTCTGACGCGCTGAACTCCAATGAGGACACCATCACCGGCGAACTCCTGGCCGTCCAGGGTTCCCCGGTGGACCTTGGCGGGTACTACCGGCCGGATGCGGCCAAGGTCGCAGCAGTCATGCGCCCCTCGGCGAAGTTCAGCGAAGTGCTTGCGACGCTGACCAAGTAGTCCCAGCCTTAACGCTCCGGCAGCGCGGTAGGTCGCCACGCAGAACGCCCCGCCTCCCGAAAGGGAGGCGGGGCGTTCCGCTGTTCGTCCGGCGGAGTAAACAAACCAGCCAGATCAGTGCGAACGTCCGGTCAGCGCGGCTGGTCGTGGCGGAAAGGCGGCTCGGGGGCGAGGTCGGGATCGGCGTCCACACGCTCGAAGGCAGGTTCCGCGCCATATCCCACTTCTTCTTGGAGCGGCACGGCGGTGGTGGCGCCCGGGGCGACTGGGTCCACGCGTCCGCGCCATCCGCCCGTCTCGGCCCCGCGTTCTTCGATGAACTGCTTGAATTTCTTCAGGTCGGCAGCAACCTGACGGGAGTCAAGGCCGATGGCCGCGCCGATCTTTTCCGCCGCCGAGTCCGGCTCCCAGGTCAGCTCGACGTTCACCTTCGTTGCGGCCTCGCCGAGATCATCGAACCAGACGGTGCCGGCGTTCCGTGGTTCATCAAGGCTCTCCCACGACACGCGCTGGTCCGGTTCCTGCGCGGTGATCCGCGCATCGTATTCACGCCGGACTCCACCGATGCTGGTCTTGAAATGCACAGTGGTGTCGTCCAGCTGATTAACCGATTCCACGCCGCTCATGAAGTGCGGAAATTCCTCGAATTGCGTCCACTGGTTGTAGGCCTGGCTTAGCGGAACATTGACTTCGATGGATTCCTGAACTGTTGCCATGCAGGCGTCACTCCTTCGATTGGCGGACCGCAGTCCGCGATTCTTGTCGTTGACCGGCATAAAGCCGTTCCTCCACGCTAGCGGGCTTCCGCTGAAATGGTAAGCAGGCTGACGATAGTGGCGGCGGAGGCGCCGCGTTCGGTCTGCGGCCAGGTCGATGCCGGTCGCGGCCTCAGGTGTCGTGGAAGCCCGTCCGGCAGCAGGGTAATCGGCGCGCCTTAGCCCTTACCCTTCCCTTTGTCCTTCGACTTCCCCTTTCCGGCCGGGGCCGGGGCCGGGGCGACGGCGGCCGGGGCCGTCCGCGGGGCAGCGACCTGGGCTGCTGCCTGGGCCGCGGCAGCCTGTTCAGCCGCTGCTTTGTCGGCTGCCGCCTTGTCAGCCGCTGCTTTTTCTGCAGCCTTCCGGGCCGCCTCGGCCGCCTGCTGCGCGGTAAGGTCCGCCCGGACGGCGTCAATCGATGACTTGATGCTCTGGTGGCGTCTGAAGGACACCTCGCCGCTCGCGGCGACGGCATCCAGCCGGGTCAGCAGCTCGTCAAGGTGCTTCAGGGAACCCTCCGGGTCGTTGGCGGCTGCAGCCTCGCTGACAGCCAAGACTTCGGACTGAAGTTGCCGGGCCGCGCCGCTGCCCAGTTCGGGGGCGGGGGAGCCGCAGCCGGCCAAAGCCCCGGCGGCCAGCAGTCCGGCGAGGAGGCTTGCGGAAACCCGATACCTCACCCGGCCGCGGTCTTGCCCGGCGGTTCGCGAATCGCTCATGGTTCCACGCCCTTCTGCAGTTCCCTCAGGTGATCGCCGAGCGGTCCGGTGACGGTGGGGTAGGGGACGACGTCGGGCGCCGCGGGGGCGGACAGGGCGACCGCGATCGTCGCCACGACGGCAAGGACTGCCAGCGCGGCGAGCAGCACGGCCACGCGGGKGCGGGGCCGGGCCCGGAGGAACCATGCGGCCCCGCGCGACACGGAGCGGCGGCGGCGCGGCCGCAGCGGCAGGGCATCCGGGTCCAGCGAGGTCAGGGGGCGTGTTCCCGACGCCGCAGCCGGTGCGACTCCGGGCCTGGGTGGGCGGGGCCGCCTGGCCGGCGGGGCCGGGAGGACCCGGGTGGGTTCCGCTGTGACCGGTCCCGGCAGCGATCCGGGGGAAACGAGGGCAACACGGAAGGCTGCCTCGAGATCGGCGGCCGCGGGGCGGTCCAACGGGTCCAGGACGGTCATGGCCTGGATGAGCCGGGCCCACTCCTCGGGCACGGCGTCCGGAATGACGGGGGCGCGGTGCAGGCGGGCCACGGCGGATTCGACGGCGCTGCCCGGGTACTCCACCTCGCCCTTGAGGCATTCGAGCAGGACCAGGCCCAGCGAGTAGATATCGCTCGCCGGACCGAGGTCGGCACCGCGGGCCTGTTCGGGACTGAGGTAGGCGGCGGTTCCCACCATGGTTCCAGTGGCCGTCAGCCGGGTCCCGTCGATGATCCGGGCGATGCCGAAGTCTGTGAGCTTGGGCCGAAGCGGCTCTCCCGGCCGGACCGGCACCAGGAGGATGTTGGCGGGCTTGATGTCCCGGTGGACGATGCCGAGGCCGTGGACATAGGCGAGGGCATCGGCGATCCCGGCGCCGACCACGGCCAACTCGGCCAGCGGCAGGGGACTGTGGCGGATCCGGGTCCGCAGATCCTGGCCGTCCACGAGCTCCATGGTCAGGAAGGGCCGGGGCTCCTCGGGAATCCGGGTGTCCGTCCCGGCGTCGAACAGCGTCACCAGGCTTGGATGATTCAGGGTGGCCAGCAACTCGATCTCCGCTTCCTGGCGGCGAAGCTCGTCAGGATCGGCCGATTGCGGTGCAAAGAGTTTCAGGGCAACGTCCCGGCCAAGGTTCAGGTCCTTGGCCGTGTAGACCGACGCCATGCCGCCCCGGCCAATCACCTCCCCCAGCTGGTAGCGGCCGCCCAAGGGCTCCGCCGTGATGCTGTTGGGCGAACTGTTCACGATGTCCCCGTATCTTCCGTGTGCGCACCGACGGCGCACCTAAAGAATGATAAGGGTAATTAGTATCCGCTTCTGTTCAGAGGGGACCTCCGGTCCCGGTACCGAAGCGTATTCCCTCACCGGATGCCCCTCCGCCGGAGCATGCCGTTGGGTCCCCCAGCGGACCCAACGACCTCGCTCCGGCGGTACAGGACCGTGATGGGAGCGGTGGCATGCGCTAGGGCGGGCGGGGCTTGCAGCCGGGCCTCGGCTGCGGACCGGAGCGCTCCGGGTGGGCAGGCGCTGAGGGGGTCAGGCCGGCGGGAATTGGGGTGCCGGAAGCCCGGCGGTGGACGGTCGTGTCCATGGGGGATTCTCCTGGGTGACTGTTGGCGGGCGGCGAAGGCAGCCCGACGGGCCGTGCTCTGTGGAGGCAGAGACGGCCCGACTAGTCAGGGGAAGAACCGGGATCAGCGCTAACGGCTGCGTACTCGTGCTGGAGCGGTCCGCCGATGGCGTCGGCCCCGATGGTGGGCAGGTAGAAGACCAGGCTGGGCATCCACGCAGCCGTTCCGGCAGGTCCGCCGCCGGAGTGCCCGCTGCCGGACCCCGAGCCCGGAGCCGGCGGGAGTGCGTCAGGCGCAGGCAGTCCCGTTCCGCCATGCCATGGGCCCGGACCCGGGTTGCCGGAGGGAGCCGGCGGTTCACCGGTCCCGGCGGGGGCCTTGGCCGGCGGGGCAGCGCCGGACTGGACGGCTGCCGCGCCCCGGGGTTCAGGGATCAGCAAGGCGGGGTAGGCAACCGTGGCACCGGGGGAAGGAGATGCCGGGAAGGGACGGGCCGCCACGGTGCCGGTGGGAGCAGGCGTCGGCAGTTGAGCTGGTGCTGCGTTGGCGGCCGTTGCTTTTGCGGCGCCCGCGGGTGCCGATGCGCCATCGACGGCGGCCGGCGTCCCCGCCGGCGATCCCGCCGCGACCTCGCCGCCCGAAACGATGCCGCCTGGACCGATGCCGCCTGGAACGACGCCATCTGGTGGCCCGGCCGCGGGGTCGCCGGGGAGCGGAGATGCTGGATCCGGAGTCGGGGCCGCGGGGTCGCCGGGGAGCGGAGCTGCTGGAGCCGGAGCCGGGGCCGCGGGGTCGCCGACCGGCGGATCGACGCCGGGAACCGGTACCGCAGGGTCCACCACCGGCGGAACAACACCGGGAACCGGAATCGCAGGGTCCAGCACGGGCCCGGTTGCCGGCGGGGTGACTGCCGGCGCAGGGAGCGAAGGGTCAGGGAGCGCCGGGGAGGGGAGTGCCGGGTCCGGTGCCGCCTGCCCAGGGGCGGCGGGCGGTGGCGCGTCGGGAACCGCCGGGTCAGGGGCGGTGTCCGCGGGCCCGTTCGGGTCGGCAGGAACGACGTCCGCGGAAGCTGCAACCGGCCCCGGAACAGCGCCCGCCGCCCAGGTGGCCGCCGGGACCGCGGGGAGGTCCACGGAAACCACGCCGTCGAGGGAGGGAACAGGGAGGTCGTCGGCGTCCGTACACGAGGCGGCGGCCGCGCTCTCCCCGGCGCCGTCGGCCGTCCCGTAGAACGCGCAGGCGTCGTCCGCCTGCGCGGCAGTGCAGGTCAGTGTCAGCCACGCGGCGCCGGCGACGGCGGCCAAAAGCACGCGGCGCAAGGGGCGCAGGGGGCGCAGGGTGCGGCCCGCGCGGGAGGACGCTGCTGCAGGATCCATGCGCGCACCCCCGCTCCCGGAAGACTGGACAATTGCCTACAGGGTAAGTCGGCCCCAACAGGAGAGTCCAGAGCGGGGCCGAAACTGTAGGCATACCGAGACACTTGGAATGCGCCGGGTCCGTTGCCTGGGGCGTGGAAAGTGGGAGGCGGTTAGTGGGCGTCGTTGGGGTAGCTCACGCCGAGCTGCGCGCGTACGCCGTCGAAAAGCCGCATGGTGTTCAGGGAGTCCTCCAGCGGCATGACCGGGCTCTCGGTGAGGCCCTGCTGGATGCACCGCGTGACCTCCCGGAGCTCGTAAGTGTAGCCACGTCCCACCACCGTGAACTGCTCCGTCCGTGGCCCCTCGAAGCCGATCCGGACCAGCAGTTCCTTCGGGTTGTTGATGGAGCCCGGGCTCTGGAGGTAGCCCTTGGTGCCGGCGACGGTGGCCGTGCGGGGGCCAAAGGCCATCAATGACGAGGTCAGTTGGGCCTGGGCGCCGTGGTGGTAACCGAGCGTCAACGCATTCTGGGCATCGACGCCGTCGTCGTTCAGCCAGCCGGTGGCGCTGACCGTTTGCGGGAACCCCAGGGTGCCGAGCGCCCAAAGCAGGGGATAGACCGTCATGTCCAGCAGGGCGCCGCCACCGTCCTTGGGTGCCCAAAGCCGGGAACCGGGCGAGTACGGTGCCGGAAAGCCGAGGTCGGCGCCGACCCATTTCACCTCGCCGATCTCGCCCGAGGCAGCGATCTCGAACGCCCGCTGCATGCTGGGCAGGAACCGGCTCCACACCGCCTCCATCAGGAAGACTCCGTTGGTCCGGGCCGCCGCGATCAACTCGGCTGCTTCCCGGGCATTGATCGTGAGGGCCTTCTCGCACAGCACGTGCTTGCCGGCGTTGAGGGCGGCGAGGGCTATCTTGTGATGGTGGGCGTGCGGGGTGGCAACGTAGACGACGTCGACGGCGTCATTGGCGAGCAAGCGGGCGTAGCCACTGGCGCCGTCCTGGTCACCGTAGGCGTGGACAAAGCCGTAGTCGGCCGCGAACGCGTCCGCGGCCGCCTGTGTGCGGGAGCTGACGGCGTACAGTTCCGCATCCGCCAGCAGCCCAAGGTCGCGTGTGACCGAAGCGGCGATCCCGCCGGTGGCGATGACGCCCCAGCGCAGCCTGGCACCGGTGGCTGTGCGGGGATCCTGGTCCGGCTGGCTGAAGAGCCACGGCTTTGCGATGAGGGCAGACATGGTGCCATCTTCTCACCCAGGGGCGGGCGGGCCGCAGTGTTGACGGCCCTGGCATGGCGGAGTTTCGACGCGGAGATCCAGTCTCACGAAGTTCAGCCCCGGCGGCTCGACGCCGGAGCCGCGGGCGGGCCCCCAAGGCCTGCCCGCAGCTCCCACGCCGAATCCCCCGCAGCTCCGCCACCGGAGTCCCCGCAGCCGGGCGGACCTCAGGGGGTCGGCCGCGGCTGGAGTTCAGCAGCCGGCCGGTCCTCAGCCGGGCAGGGCCGCCGTCGCACGGGTCCGGGCCGTTTCCTCCGTGAGCCGGCCCTGCTGGAGCCGGAAGCGCCGGTCCGTCTTGTTGGCCAGGGCACGGTCGTGGGTGACCACCAGGATGGTGGTGTTGTGGTCCCGGCTGAGCGTGCTGAGCAGCTCGATGATGTGCTCGCCGGTCTGCTCGTCCAGGTTGCCGGTGGGTTCATCGGCCAGGATCAGTTTGGGTTCGTTCGCCAGCGCCCGGGCGATCGCCACCCGCTGCTGCTCGCCGCCGGAGAGCCGGTTGATGCGCCGCCCGTGCTTGTCCGGATCGAGCTGGACCTGTTCGAGCAGCTGCCGGGCCCGCTCGGCGCGCGCCGCCTTGCGCACGCCGGCGAATTCCATCGGCAGCATCACGTTGTCCACGGCCGAGAGGTTCGGGATCAGGTTGAACTGCTGGAACACGAAGCCGATGTCCCGGCGCCTGTAGTTGGTCAGTTTCCCGTCGGGCATGCTGGCCAGGCTCACGCCGTTGACCACCACGTCGCCGCTGGTGGGCTTGTCCAGCGCCCCGAGCAAGGAGAGCAGGGTGCTCTTGCCGCTGCCGCTCTTGCCCACGATCGAGGCCAGCGTGCCCTGCTCGAGCTCGAAGCTGACATCGTTGACCGGCTTGATGGTCCGGTCGCCGGACTTGAACGTGCGGACCAGGTTCTTGACTTCGATCATGGCTATTCTCCTCGGAGGACTTCGATGGGACGGATGCGGGCGGTGAGCAGGGCCGGGACGAGCGCGCCGATGATGGCGACGCCGAAAACTGCGGCGATGCCCGCGGCGATCACGCCGGGGGAGGCGCTCGCCGTCACGGAGGTCAGCAGCTGGCTTGCCCCGCCCAGCGGTCCGCCCGCCCCGCCCGGGAACCCGCCTCCGGGAAAGCCGCCAGCGCCGCCGCGCTGGCCGGTGGCCGCCGCGCTCGTGCTGCTGCTTGAACTGATGAGGGCGCTGGCGATGCCGCCGCTGGCGAAGGAGGCGACGGCGGCGCCCACCACGCTGCCCATGGCCACCAGCACGAGTGCCTCCAGCACAAACTGCAGGCCGATGGTGCGGTTCGGAGCGCCGATGGCCTTCAGGACACCGATCTCGCGGCGTCGTTCGCGGACCAGCATGACCATGATCAGGAGGATGATCAGGCCGGCGGTGCCAAGGGCCGCGACGAAGGCGATGAAGGAAATGTTCTTGACGCTGTCCAGCGAGCTGACGGCGGTCTCAAGGTTCCGCTGGCCCTGGGTGACGTCGGCCTTGTCGGAGCCCAGGGCCGCCTGCAGGGCGGTCTTGGCGGCGTCGACGTTTTCCATGCTGTTGACCGTGACGATCATGGTGGAGAGTTCGTCCGGCAGCCCGGCGAGGGTCTGGGCGGTCGGCAGCGTCACGTAGAGCGCATTGTTGCCGAACGCGGTCCCGGCGTCGAACAGCCCCTGGACGGTGAAGGTTTTATCACCGATGGTGAACGTCGAGCCCACGCTGAGGCTGTTCTTGGTGGCCAGGGTGGTGCCCAGCAGGGCGCCGGTGGACGCGGCGGTGTAGTTGCCCAGGCCGGTGCCCTGAGTCAGCTGCAGTGCCTTGCCGGTGGAGTCCACCTCGGCGCCGATGCCGGTTGCCGTGATGGGCAGCGAGAACGCCGCCTGCGCGGTGCTGCCGGTACTGCCCGAGGTGGTGCTTCCGGAGGTGCCGGTACTGGCTTGGTTACGGTTGCCGAGGGTGCCGGCGTCGACGGCGGCCGTGAGGCTCGTGGTGACGGAGGTGGCCGACTGGCCGCCGGGGCCGCCTTGGCCTGTCCGTCCTGACGCGGCCTCGGCGGCAATGTCAGCGGCGTTGCGCAGGCGCAGCGCCTTGGTGCCGACCACGCTGCTGACGTTGGGGACGGCCGCCGCCGTGGCTGCCTGGGCGGATGTCAGCGGCTCGCCGCCGCCCTCGAACCCCTGGCCGCCGGCCGGGTTCACGGTCAGGACCGTGCCCACCGAGGCGTTCAGCTCGGCAACCTTGCCGGTGACGGCCTGGTTGGCCACGAGCATGGCCAGGGCAAGTCCAATGGCTACGGCCAGGACCGCCACCACGGCGGCCGTCCTGACCTTGTTTCGAAAGGCGTTGCCTACGCTCCGGGCAAGAACGCTCACGGTGCTCCTAGTTTTTCTTGGGTGACTTTGGGGGGTATCTCCTGCCGGGCCCGATGCCCGGCGCTGGTCCCACAGTGGTACGGGCCGCTGTGCGAACCTCCCCCGGGAGCTATGGATCTGCTGTGAAGCCGGTTGCTGCAGGCAAGGTCACCGCCAAGGTCACCGCCAAAGTCACCGCCAAGATCACTGCCAAGGTCACCGCCGGCGCACCACGGCCAACGCACCACTGCCAACGCAAGAGCCCCGGCCCTCCCTTGCGGGAGAGCCGGGGCTCTGTACTCTGGCGCGGCCGGTGAAGCGGTCGCCCAGATAAGGAACTACTGCTTGGTGATCGGGCCGAGGACCGGATCGTTCTCGTACGCCGTGTGGACGTTGTCCTTGGTGACGATGACCGGCTTCAGCAAGTACGCGGGAACAACCTTGTTTCCGTTGTTGTAGGACTTGTCGTCGTTAATCTCCGGCGTCTTGCCTGCCTGGACGTCGTTGACCATGGTGATCGAGTGGTCAACGAGCGCATTGGTGTCCTTGTTGATGGTGGAGTACTGCTCGCCCGCCATGATGGACTTGACCGACTCAACCTCGGAGTCCTGACCCGTGACAACCGGGATCGGCTTGCCGGCGGCCTTGACAGAGGTGATGATCGCGCGGGCCAGGGTGTCGTTCGGGGACAGCACGCCGTCAAGCGGGGCGCTGCCGTACGTTCCGGCGAGCAGGGTGTCCATGCGCTTCTGGGCGTTCTCTGCCTTCCAGCCCTGGGTAACGGCCTGTTCGAAGCTCGTCTGGCCCGAGAGGACCTTGAGGGTGCCGTCGTCGATCTTCGGCTTCAGGACGCTCATGGCGCCGTCGAAGAAGACCTTCGCGTTGGCGTCGTCAGGGGAACCTGCGAAGAGCTCGATGTTGTACGGGCCTGCCGGCTTCTTGCCCTTCATGCCGTCCAGCAGCGCCTGGCCCTGGAGTTCACCGACCTTGAAGTTGTCGTAGGCCACGTAATAGTCCACGTCCGGGGTGTTCAGGAGCAGACGGTCATACGCGATGATCGTGGCGCCGGCATCCTTGGCCTGCTTGAGCTGGGTGCCCAGCTGCGCACCGTCGATAGCACCGACGATGATGAGCTTGTCGCCCTTGGTGATCATGGCACTAATCTGGTTCTGCTGATCCGAAACGCCGCCATTGGCGAACTGCACATCCGGCTTGTAGCCGGCCTTGGTGAGGCCGTCGTTGAACAGCTGCTCCGCCAGAACCCAGTTTTCCGAGGTCTTCTGGGGCAGCGCGACGCCGATCGACGAGCCCTTCGGGAATGCTTCGCCTCCGGAGCTCGAACCGCCGGTAGTCCCGGTGTCGGAACGGCCGCAGGCCGTCAGCGCCAGTGCCGCAATAGCAGCGATTGCTGCTGCCTTTCCTGCTTTACCAATCATTCGCATTGCTTGGTTCACTTTCTTTTGGTGGTGTGCGGAGAATTGTGGGGTTGGGGAGCCGCTCAGGCTCCCCTGGAGATGACGTCTGTGGTTTGGGTTGTCTCGTCGGCCTTGATCTCGTTACTGCGGCTGAAGTTCTTCATCAGCATCCCGACGACGGACCTCTTGCCCTGGGTCTTGTTGTAGACGTCGAAGGCGACGGCGATCAGGAGCACCAGGCCCTTGATGATCTGGGTGAGGTCGGCGCCGACGCCGAGCAGCTGCAGGCCGTTGTTCAGGACTGCCATGACCAGGCCGCCGATGATCGAGCCGATCACGGTGCCCACGCCACCGGTGACCGCGGCGCCGCCAATGAACACGGCGGCGATGGCGTCCAGTTCCCAGCCGACGCCGTCGAACGGGCCTGAGGCGGTGGAGCGGCCGACGAAAATCATGCCGGCGAGGCCGGCCAGGAAGGACATGTTCATCATGACCAGGAAGTTGACCTTCTTGGACTGGACACCGGAGAGCTCGGCGGCGTGCCGGTTGCCGCCGACGGCGTAGATGTGGCGGCCGATAACGGTCTTGGAGGAGATGAAGCCGTACACGAGGACCAGGACGGCCAGGATCAGGCCCGGCACGGGGAAGGAGGTGCCCGGCCGGCCGGTGGCAAAGAGGTAGGTCGCGTAGAGGATGGCGCCGGAGATCAGCACCAGTTTGAGGACCATGACCCACGCTTCGGGAACCTCGGCACCGAGGGCCTTGGCGTTGCGGCGGGAGCGGATCTCGCTGAAGATCACGAACGCGACGCCGAGCAGGCCAATGAGCATGGTGGGGTTGTTGTAGCCGGTATTCGGTCCAAACTCGGGCAGGTAGCCGGAGCCGATGTACTGGAAATCCGTGGGAACCGGGATGGTGTTCGACTTGCCGACCAACTGGTTGGCGCCGCGGAAGATCAGCATGCCGGACAGCGTCACGATGAACGCGGGGATGCCGACGTAGGCCACCCAGAATCCCTGCCAGGCCCCGATCAGGACGCCGAGCCCGAGCCCCATCAGGACGCCGATGTACCAGGGCAGCCCCCAGTCGCGGATGAAGAGTGACACGCAGACACCCACGAAGGCCGCGACGGAACCGACCGAGAGGTCGATGTGCCCGGCGATGATGACCAGCACCATGCCGATGGCGAGGATCAGGATGTAGGAGTTGCCGTTGAAGAGGTTGATGACGTTGCCCGATGTGAGCGTGCGGCCCTCCGTGAAAATCTCGAAGAACACGATCAGCGCAACCAGGGCGAAGATCATGCCGAATTGGCGGGTGTTGCCGCCAAAGAGCTTCTTGAGCGCGTTCATTGTTTCAGTCCTTGTGTCCGGGGTGTTCGGATTGTTCTGGTTTGTCCCAAAGGGTCAAGCGGTCTTGCGGGCGGACGTCATGAGTTTCATGAGGCTTTCCTGGCTGGCTTCGTCCTTGTTCAGGACGCCGGTGATGGCGCCTTCGAAAATCGTGTAGATCCGGTCCGAGAGGCCCAGCAGCTCGGGCAGCTCCGAGGAAATGACGATCACGGCCTTGCCCTCGTTGGCCAGCTTCTGGATGATGCCGTAGATCTCGTACTTGGCCCCGACATCGATCCCGCGGGTGGGTTCGTCCAGGATCAGCACGTCCGGGTCGGTGAACATCCATTTCGCCAGCACGACCTTCTGCTGGTTGCCGCCGGAGAGCTTTGCGACGCCTTCCTCCACGGAGGGCGTCTTGGTCCGCAGCGACTTCCGGTATTCCTCCGCGACGGCGTATTCCTTGTTGGCGTCCACCACGAAGTTCTTGCTGATCTTGCGCAGGTTTGCCGAGACCGTGGTGGCCTTGATGTCGTCCAGCAGGTTCAGGCCCAGGGACTTGCGGTCCTCGGTGACGTAGCCGAGACCGGCGTCGATCGCCTGGCGGACGCTCTTGAGCTGCAGTTCCTTGCCGTCTTTGTAGACATGGCCCGAGATGAAGCGGCCGTACGAGCGCCCGAACACGGACCGGGCCAGTTCGGTGCGTCCGGCGCCCATCAGGCCCGCGAACCCGACGATCTCGCCGCGGCGGACGAAAAAGCTGGAGTTCTTGCAGACCAGGCGGTCCTGGATCTGCGGGTGCCCGACGTTCCAGTTCTTCACCTCGAAGAGGACATCGCCGATCTTCGGCTCGTGGTCCGGGAACCGGGATTCCAGGGTCCGGCCCACCATGCCCTTGATGATGCGGTCCTCGTCGACGCCGTCGGCCTTGACGTTCAGGGTCTCGATCGACTTGCCGTCGCGGATGATCGTGATTTCATCGGCGATCTGTTCGATCTCGTTGAGCTTGTGCGAAATGATGATCGAGGTGATTCCGCGGCCCTTGAGGCCCAGCATGAGGTCCAGCAGGTGCTGGGAGTCGGACTCGTTCAGCGCCGCCGTGGGCTCGTCCAGGATCAGGAGCTTGACCGACTTGTTCAGGGCTTTGGCGATCTCGACCAGCTGCTGCTTGCCGACGCCGATCTCCTTGATGGGGGTGTCCGGGTCCTCGCGCAGCCCCACCCGGGCCAGCAGTTCGGTGGACCGGGTCCGGGCCTCGGCCCAGTCGATCACGCCGCGCTTGGTGGGCTCGTTGCCGAGGAAGATGTTCTCCATGATCGACAGTTCGGGGATGAGCGCGAGTTCCTGGTGGATGATCACGATGCCGGCGTGCTCGCTGGCCCTGATGTCCTTGAACTCCTGGACTTCGTTCTGGTAAACGATGTCCCCGGTGTACGTGCCGTAGGGGTACACGCCTGAGAGCACCTTCATCAGGGTCGATTTCCCGGCGCCGTTCTCACCGCAGATGGCGTGGATCTCGCCGGCCTTCACCCGCAGGCTCACATCGGCCAAAGCTTTAACGCCGGGGAACTCCTTGGTGATGGATCGCATCTCGAGGATTAGCGGATCACTGTGCGTGTTGAGGGACGTCATCTGCCCTTACGCCTCCAATGCATGACTTCGTTGTCCGCCCCTGCAAACCGCAGGGCCGTCTGATGGAAAAGTAAACTGGATCACAGCCCTTGTCGTCAAGTCTTTAACGCAACAGCCACATAACGAAATGGTTAGTTTCGCCGGATTCCGGCGTGCTGGAAGACCAAAGCCGTGGCCCCGAGGGCCTCGGCCCGGTCGCCCAGGGACGACATCGTGAGGGTGGTTGTCTCGCCTATGACCGGCACCGCGTGGCGGATCAGGCCGCGCCGGATCGGGTCCAGCAGCAGCTGGCCAAGGCCCGCCAGCGGGCCGCCGACGACAATGACCTCGGGGTTGATCAGGTTCGCCACGTTGCCCAGCGCGCGCCCGACGGCGAGCCCGGCGTCGTCCACGACACGGAGCGTGGCGGAGTCCTTCTCCAGGGCCTTGCGAACGATGTCCCCGGGCGAGAGTGGCCGGTCCTCGCCGCGGCTCAGGAGTTCGATCATGGTGGTGGTGGAGGCGATGGTTTCCAGGCAGCCGCGGTTCCCGCAGCGGCAGATCAGCCCGTGCTCGTGGATGGTGGCATGGCCGATTTCGCCGGTGATGCCCACGTTGCCGTAGTACGGGACGCCGTTGAGGATCAGCCCCGCGCCGATGCCCGAACCGATCTTGAGGAACATCAGGTTGCTGATGCCGCTGTGCGGCCCCCAGGTGACCTCGGAGAGGGCGCCCAGGTTGGCGTCGTTGTCCACGAAGACGGGGAGTTCCAGCGCTTCTTCGAGGCGTTTGAGGATGTTGATGCCCACCCATTCGGGCAGGATCGCGCCTTGCGCCACGGTGCCGGTGCGGCGGTCGATCGGGCCGGGAATTCCGACGCCGGCACCCACCAGGGCGCTGCGTTCCACACCACTGTCCGTGAGCAGCCGGTCCAGCACGCCGACGGCGGCCTGGATGCCTTCCTCGGCGTGGTGGCCAAGGGGCAGCAGGACAGACTCTTCGGCGATCACGTGGTAACTCAGCGAGGCCAGCACGACGCGCAGGTGGCGCCGGCCGAAGTCGATTCCGACGGCGACGGCCCCGTTGCTGTTGAGCCGGACGTTCAGGGCGCGCCGCCCGGAACTGGTGATCGGTTCAGTCGAGGCCAGCCCAGCGTCCTGCATGATTTTTACGATGTTCGAGACCGTGGCTGTCGAAAGCCCGGTCTGGCGGGCCAGTTCCGCCTGCGTAGATGGGCCCGCGAGGAGGCATTCGATGATCCGCTGCTGGTTCAAATGCCGGAGGGCGGACTGCGATCCGGGGTTCTTGGTTCGGCTCCTCGTTGAGCGCGTTGGTGAGGGCATGCTATGAAGCGTGACGCATTCGCGCCTTGTAGTCAAGAAGTTAACGCAACGATAACGGCCGCGCCGGTCGAATGCCGGGGAGAGAGCGGTCAGTAGCCGCCGTCTCCGCGGCAAGGACGTTCTGCCCCGCTGGCACGCTGTCCGGGTGGAATTGCACCACACCCCGCGTTCCGGGCCGCGGCTACTCTGGTCGGGAGAGCCCGCCGCGACCAGCGGAGGCGTCCGGAAACGTGAGGTGGTAACGGTGCTGCTGGCCCTGATGCAGGCGAACTCCGCCGTGCTGGACATCGAGGCGAACTGCGCCGCGGTGGAGGTCGCGGCGCGCAATGCGTCCGCCGCGGGTGCGCAGCTGCTGGTGACCCCGGAACTCTTCCCCGTGGGCTACGCGCCGCGCCGGCTGCGGGAGGCGTTCGATCCCGGCAGGTTGCCCGCGCTCCGGGAAGTCCTGGCCGGCATCGCGCGGCGCAACACCATCGCCCTGGTCTACAGCCTGCCCGCGGTGACACCGGCCGGCGGGTGGCATATTTCCGCCACCCTGGTCGACGAGGCGGGCGACGAGCTGCTCAGTTACGACAAGGTGCACCTGTTCGGCCCGGACGAGCGGGCGGCGTTTACGCCCGCCGCGGCTGCCCCCGGCGTCGTGGATTTCCACGGGCACAAAACGGCGCTGGTCATCTGCTACGACATTGAGTTTCCCGAGTCGGCGCGGGCTGCCGCCCTGCGCGGCGCGGACCTGCTGCTGGTGCCGACGGCACTCGCCGGCGGATTCGACGTCGTGCCGCAGGTGCTGATCCGGGCCCGCGCCCTGGAGAACCAGCTGACGGTCGCCTACGCCAATCACACCGGTTCGGAGGATGATTGCGACTTCCGCGGCGGCAGCGTCGTCGCGGGCCCGGACGGCTCGGTCCTGGCCGCGGCCGGAGCGGGGCCGGAACTGTTGTTTGCCGAGCTGGGTGAGCCCGGCCGCGCCGCGGCAGACGGCATCGAGGACGCCGTGGACTACCTGCGCGACCGCCGCCCGGAGATCTACCGCTCCTGGGAAGTCTGACCGGCGGCGGACGCCTGACCTGCGGTGGCCGGTGCGCCGGACGTTGCTGGGGCGGCCGGGGTGGGCGGATCAGGCTCGGCCTGGTACTGCAGGGCGATCCAGAGTTCCGCGCGCGCCTGGGCCTGGTTGAGATCAAGGCCCAGCAGCTCAGCGATGATGCCGATCTGCCGGCGGACGCTGTTTCGATGCAGTCCCGTGGCCTTTGCTGTGGCGTCCCAGCTTCCGTTTTCGCCCAGCCAGGCCCGCAGGATGCCGAGCAGGCTGTCGCGGCGCTCCGGCTCGAGGGCGAGCAGGGGTGCCAGCAGATGGCCCGCCAGCAGGGTGCCGGCAGCCGGTCCCAGCAGGCCGGCCACCGACCACGTCACGTCGTCCGCCCGGACGCTCCGGCGGCTCGTGAGAACGCGGTTGCGCAGTGAAGCGGCGTGCCGGTAGGCCTCCGGCAGGTTCGCGAAATCGGTGCCGCTGCCGATCACAAGGCGCCAGCCGAGCCGCTCGACTTCTGCGAGCAGGGCGTCGTCGACCTTTAACCGGGTGATGGCGGCAAAGCCGTACTCGGTGAGCTCCACCAGTTTGGTGTCGAACAGCCGCCGCCACTCCAGCAGCGCCCGCACCGGAGCCTCGCCCGGTCCGCCCGGGGTCCGGGAGCCGCCCGGGGTCCGGGCGCTGTCCGGGGCGGCGTCAATCCGGAGACCCTGTACGACCCGCAGCTGGCCGGACCGGGTGGAGGAGATGCTTTGGGCCAGCAGGTCCTTGAACCCGTTGACATGCCGTGCGGATCCTGAGGCCACGCTCTCCGGGTGCAGCAGCAGCGCCGTGGCCAGCTGGCTCGGGGCCAGGGAGCCGCTGATGCGCTGGCGGACCAGCAGTTCCAGCAGCCCGACCGCGGTGGAGACAACGCTGTTCTGGGCCGGGGTCAGCGGGGCGTCCGTGCCGAGGATGAGCGCGCCGAGGTTGGCGTCCCGGGTGCTGCGCAGCGGATACCCGAAGACCAGGGACGAGCCCACGGCATCGAACGAATCCATCTCCACCCGCGGACCGCTGCCGGCGAGCAGCCTGGCCAGCAGCGGCTGCAGGTCGGCGGAGTCAACGCCCGGCACGGTGCCGGCAGCGGCGCCGGCGGCCTGCGGGCCGGGGGAGGGGCCCGAACCGCGGGCGCGCACCCGCCCGTCGGCGCCGACCAGCACGGCCCAAACCGGGACGCGCTGGACCAGGGCCGCGAGGAGTTCGTGCTCGGGGCGCGCGGACAAGACCGCGCGCATGAGCTGCCGGCTGGTGTCGGCCAGCTGGCGGAAGGTCTTGGCGTTGTCTGACTCGAGGAGCCGGGAGAATTCCAGTCCCAGCGCGGCGAACGGGAGGCTCTCCGGGATGGCGACCAGGGTCAGGTTGTGCTGCCTGCAGGCCCGCACCACGGGATCGGGCACGGCGTCGAAATACGGCTCCAGCCCAAAGCCCAGGGCGCCCACGCGGGCCTGGACCAGGCGCCGCACGTAAGCGTCCACCGCATCCTCGCTGCCGCCCCCGCCCACGAACGGCAGGCCGGCCGTGAGCAGGAACTCGCCGTCGAGCAGGTAGGGGGTGGGATCTTCCAGTTCGCTGGGCTCCACCCAGCGCAGGCGCTCCTGGCCGTTGCCGCCGTCGTGCACGACGGCCAGTGCGGACAACTGGCCCAGGAACTGCGCCAGCGTGACGAAGCCGAGCCGCTCCGGGTCCTCAGCAGCCACGGCCGCGGCCCCCGTGCCGGCCGCCTGGCCGGCGGGGTCCAAGTGCATTAAGTCTCATGAGTGAAGACTACAGGTCATTTTGCACAACCTTGAGAGGTGGCTCACACGCCTAGGGTTGGTTCGGGAAACCGACCACTACTGAAGATAAGGACGTCAACGATGACTGTGCCAACTCTGATCGGCGAACGCCCGCCGGCGGAAGCCTCCCGTCCCGGGCTCACCGCCCAGCTCCTGCGCCGCAAGCCGATCGGACAGCTGGTCCGCGAGGCCGAGACCGGACACGGCGGCACGCGGCTGGTCCGCAGCTTCGGTGTCCTGCAGCTGACCATGATCAGCGTCGGCGCCACCCTGGGCACCGGAATCCTGGTCATCCTGGGCCAGTCGGTACCGCTCGCCGGCCCGGCCATCTGGATCTCCTTCGCCATCGCCGGCTTCGCCGCCCTGCTCTCCGCCGTGTCCTACGCGGAAATGGCCGGCCTGGTCCCTGCCGCCGGTTCCAGCTACTCCTACACCTATGCCACCATGGGCGAGGGCATGGCCTGGATCTGCGGCTGGTGCCTGGTGCTCGAATACGCCGTCTCCGTGGCCGCCGTCGCGGTCGGTGCGGGCCAGTACGTCAACGAGGCCCTGGCGGTCTTCGGCCTGGAACTCCCGGACGCCATCTCGCAACCGCCGGGAGCCGGCGGCGTGCTGAACGTGCCCGCAATCGTGATTGTCGCCCTGGCCACCGTGCTGTTGGTCCGCGGCGCCAAGGAGAGCGCCTGGATCAACACGGCGATCGTCCTGGTCAAAGTCGGCATCCTGCTGTTCTTCTGCGCCGTGGCCTTCACCGCCTTCAACGGCGGACACTTCGAACCCCTCATGCCGATGGGCGCCGCCGGCGTCTCGGCCGCAGCCTCCCGGGTCTTCTTCTCCTACATCGGCTTCGATGCAGCCTCCACGGCCGGCGAGGAGGCCCGGAATCCCAAGCGCGACCTCCCGCGGGCCATCCTGCTCTCCATGCTGATCGTCACCAGCATCTATGTGCTTGTGGCCGTCGCCGCCATCGGCGCGCGCCCCTGGGGCTGGTTCGACGGTACCGAGGCGGCCCTCGTGAAGATCCTTGAGGAAATCACCGGCCAGCCCTGGGTTGGCGTGGTGTTCGCCGTCGGCGCCGTGCTCGCCATCGCCAGCATCGTGCTGACCGTGCTGTACGGGCAGACCCGGATCCTGCTTTCGATGTCGCGCGACGGCCTGGTGCCCAAGGTCTTCGGCCGGATCTCGGCCCGGACCGGCACGCCGGCTGCCGGAACCCTGATCGTGGGCACCGCCGTCGCACTGACCGCCGGCCTGGTGCCGCTCGGTGCCCTCGCGGACGCGACCAGCATCGGTACCCTGTTCGCCTTCGCCCTGGTCAACGTGGCAGTCATTTACCTGCGGCGGACCCGGCCCGAACTCACGCGCAGCTTCCGCGTCCCGCTCTTTCCGCTGACACCGGTTCTCGGCGCCCTCATGTGCGCCTACCTGATGGCCAACCTCGGCGCCGAGACCTGGGCTGTGTTCGGTGCCTGGATGCTCGTTGGCTGTGCCGCCTACTTCGGCTACGGCCGGAAGAACTCCAGGGTGGCTGCGCTGAGCCACGAGGACTACCTTGACCTATCAAGCCGCCACCCTGACAACACCACCACACACGAGGAACTGAAGGCAGAGATCTCATGACCATCGCCACCGAACTTCCGGCTCCCGAACCCGCTGCTGAGGCGGGCGCGGCGCCCGTCACCATGCTGAATCCGGACTTCCCGTTCAGCTACGACCACTACCTCGCCCACCCGGAGGGCCTGGGATCGGTGCCGCCCGAGCTCTACGGGACCGAGGTCGCCGTCGTCGGTGCCGGACTGTCCGGACTGGTGACCGCGTATGAGCTCATGAAGCTCGGCCTGCGGCCCGTGGTCTACGAGGCCGACAGGATCGGCGGCCGGCTGCGGACCGCCAGTTTCCCGTCCGCGCCGGGCATCGTGGCAGACCTCGGCGGAATGCGTTTCCCCGAATCCGGCAAGGCCTTCTACCACTACGTGGACCTGCTCGGGCTGCAGACCCGGGCCTTCCCCAATCCGCTGGCGCCGGCGACCTCCAGCACGGTGATCGAGCTCGCTGGCCAGAAATACTATGCCGAGACCGCGGCAGACCTGCCGCCGTTCTTCCGTGAGGTGGCAGACGCGTGGAAAGCCGCCGTGAACGACGGCGCCGGGTTCGCCGAGATGCAGGACGCCATCCGCGCCCGGGACACAGCCCGGATCAAGGAACTCTGGAACGCGCTGCTCCCGCAGCTGGACGAGCAGACGTTCTACGGCTTCATCGCCGGCAGCGACTCCTTCAAGGAAGCCGGATTCGCCCACCGCGAGGCCTTCGGGCAGGTGGGATTCGGCACCGGCGGCTGGGACACCGACTTCCCCAACTCGATCCTCGAAATCCTTCGCGTGGTCTACACCGACGCCGATGACCGGCACCGGCTCATCGACGGCGGCGCGCAGCGGCTCCCCGAGGCACTGTGGGAGCACGCGCCTTCGGGTATGGCCCACTGGCCGGACGGCACCTCGCTGGCGTCGCTGCACGCAGGCGCGCCGCGCGGCGCCGTGGACCGCATCGCCCGCGACGGCGGCGGGGACTTCCGGATCCGGGAACGCTGGGGTCGCGAATCCGCCTACCCGGCGGTGGTGACCACCTGCCAGTCATGGCTGCTCTCGACCCGGATCCACACGGACGAGGCCCTGTTCCCCGCCGAACTGTGGACGGCGATCGAACGCTCCCACTACATGCAGTCCTCCAAAACCTTCGTCATGGTGGACCGGCCGTTCTGGAAGGACATCGACCCGGCCACCGGCCGCGAGGTCCTGTCCATGACGCTGACCGACCGGCTGAACCGTGCCACCTACCTGCTGGACAACGGCCCGGACCAGCCGGCCGTGATCCTGCTGTCCTACACCTGGAACGACGACGCGCTGAAGTGGCTCTCGCTCACCGCGGAGGAACGGGCGGAGCTCATGTTGCACTCGCTGGAGCAGATCTACCCCGGGGTGGACATCGCCAGCCACATCGTGGGCCAGCCCATCACCGTCTCGTGGGAGGCCGACCCCAACTTCATGGGCGCCTTCAAGGCCAACCTGCCGGGACACTACCGCTACCAGCAGCGGCTCTTCACGCACTTCAAACAGGACGGGCTGCCGGCCGAACAACGCGGGATCTTCCTCGCCGGCGACGACGTCTCCTTCACCGCCGGCTGGGCCGAGGGAGCCGTCACCACCGGGCTCAACGCCGTCTGGGGCGTAGTCAACCACCTCGGTGGCTCCACCCCCGCCGGGAATCCCGGACCGGGCGAGCTGCTCTCCGAGCTCGGGCCGATCGCCCTGGACTGAACGGCGCCGGCCCCGGCGCTGGTTTCCTCAGGCGTTGTGAAGTTCGCGGTGCGCGCGTGCCAGTTCCTGGTAGTGGGCGGCGTTGTGCTGGACACCGGCGAACTCCTCGTCGCTGAGCTCGCGCCGGACCTTGGCCGGAACGCCGGCCACCAGCGAGCGGGGCGGGATAACGGTGCCCTCCAGCACCACGGCACCGGCGGCGATGAGGGACCCGGCGCCGATCACGGCCCCGTTGAGGATGGTGGCGCTCATGCCGATCAGGCAGTCGTCCTCAACGGTGCAGCCGTGGACCACGGCGCTGTGGCCGACGCTGACCCGCGCACCGACGGTGCAGGGGAAGCCGGGGTCGGCGTGCAGCACCACGTTGTCCTGCAGGTTGCTGCCGGCGCCGACGGTGATGGCGGCGGTATCGGCGCGGACACTGACACCGTAGAAGGCGCTCGAGTTCTCGGCCAGGGTGGCGTTGCCGATCACGGACGCCGTGGGCGCGACGAAGGCGGAGTCATGGACGGCCGGAGTGGTACCGGCGAATGCGTAGAGGGGAGCCATGCCTCCAGCCTAGGACACACCGCCGCCCCCCGTCAGGCGGGGGAGCGGAGCACCGTGAAGCCCTCGCCGCGCGGGTCGCCTGAGGTGCGCGGGTCGCCTGAGCTGCGCGGGTCGGGTGCGGGGAGTACGACGGCGATCGGCGCGCCCGGTCCGGCCACCCGCCCGAGTTCGCGGACGACGTCGTCCCACTGTTCCGGGGGCAGGCCCGCCAGGGCGTCTACCGCCCACACCGAGTCAAACGCGGCATCGGCGAACGGCAGGGAAACCGGTCCCGCCACGGAGGCTTCCAGCCCGTGGGATCGGGCGATGTGGATGTTCTCCTCGGACTGGTCGACACCGGTGAAATGGATGCCGGACTGCACAAAGTGCAGCCCGTCGGCGCCCGGGCCGCAATCCAGGCCCAGCACGCCGTGCCGGCCCTCGTTCTTCAACAGCGCCACAAACGATTCGAGCCGGTCCCTGCGGGAGGATTCCATAGCTCCAGTTAATGACCGCTTCTAGTTAAAGACAACCGTCCGGTTGCCGTCGAGCAGGACGCGGTGCTCGGCATGCCACTGCACGGCCTGGGCGAGGGTCCGGCCCTCCACATCGCGGCCCATCTGGACGAACTGCTCCGCGGTGCGCCGGTGGTCCACCCGGATGACTTCCTGCTCGATGATGGGCCCCTCATCCAGGGCCGCCGTGACGTAGTGCGCCGTGGCGCCGATGAGCTTCACGCCGCGGGCATGCGCCTGGTGGTAGGGCTTGGCACCCTTGAAGGAGGGCAGGAACGAGTGGTGGATGTTGATGGCCTTGCCCGTCAGTTCGGTGCAGAGCTCGTCCGAGATGATCTGCATGTACCGGGCCAGGACGGTGAGCTCGATGTCGTGTTCCTTCATCAGGACCCGGAGGGCGTCCTCCGCCTGGATCTTGGTGTCCGGGGTGACCGGGATGTGGTGGAACGGGATGCCGTAGAACTCCGCCAAACCCTCGAGGTCGCGGTGGTTGGACACGATGGCCGGAATGTCGATCGGCAGGGTTCCGGAGCGCTGCAGGAACAGCAAGTCATTGAGGCAGTGGGCGGACGTGCTGGCCATCAGCAGGGTGCGGACCTTCCGGCCGGCCGGGTTGAGGCTCCACTGCATCCCGAAGGCCTGCGCCACAGGTTCCAGCGCCGCCTGCAGCTCCGCCTGGGCCGCCGCCGTCGTCGCCTCCACCCGCATGAAGAAGGTGCCCGTTCCCTGGCTGCCGTACTGCTGGGAATCTGTAATATTGCAGCCCGCCACCAGGAGGGCCCCGGCGACGGCGTGCACGATGCCAGGCCGGTCAGGGCAGGAAAGAGTCAGGATGTAGGAGGCAGTCAGGTTCTCATCAGTCACGAGGAACAGCCTACCTGCGCTTCAAGGGCAGTTTTGAAAGGGTTTTGGTAGTGTTAACCCGTCGCAACTGGCGTTGGATGGCTAACCATCAGGGAGCGGCACTCACGAAGACCACGGATCGTACGCCTGGGCCGAGGGTCATGTCTTACCGGTCGGCAGCATCACCGCTGCCGCACCGTTGCTGGTGCCCGCACGGGGTGCCGGCCGCCGCTGTCGCGGCCCGCTGTTAAGGGGCCCGTAATCAAGGGGCGGCGCAACGGGCCAGCCGGTAGCCTGACCAATAGCCGTACCCGTTGCCAACCAGGAGTTCCTCGTGACTACTACCACCGCCACCTCAGCCGCCGTGAGCAACCAGCCGCTGGCCGAACTCGACCCTGAAATCGCCGCCGTCCTGGCCCAGGAACTTGGCCGCCAGCGCGGCACCCTGGAAATGATCGCTTCCGAGAACTTCGCCCCGCGCGCCGTGATGGAAGCCCAGGGCTCCGTCCTGACCAACAAGTACGCCGAGGGCTACCCGGGACGCCGCTACTACGGCGGGTGTGAATACGTCGACGTCGCCGAGCAGCTCGCGATCGACCGCGTCAAGGAACTGTTCGGCGCCGAATACGCCAACGTGCAGCCGCACTCCGGCGCGCAGGCCAACGCCGCCGCGCTCGCCGCCATGATCACCCCGGGCGATAAGATCCTGGGCCTGTCCCTGGCCCACGGCGGGCACCTCACCCACGGCATGAAGCTGAACTTCTCCGGGAAGCTCTACAACGTCGCCGCCTACCAGGTCGAGGAAGATGACTTCCGGATCGACATGGACAAGCTGCGCGAGCAGGCCATCGCCGAAAAGCCCCAGGTGATCATCGCCGGCTGGTCCGCTTACCCGCGGCACCTCGATTTCGCGGCCTTCCGTTCGATCGCCGACGAGGTCGGCGCCCTGCTCTGGACCGACATGGCGCACTTCGCCGGCCTGGTCGCCGCTGGGCTGCACCCGAGCCCGGTCCCGTACTCCGACGTCGTGACCTCCACCGTGCACAAGACGCTGTCCGGTCCGCGCTCCGGCGTGATCCTGGCCAAGCAGGAGTGGGCCAAGAAGCTTAACTCCGCCGTGTTCCCCGGCCAGCAGGGCGGCCCGCTCATGCACGTGATCGCGGCGAAGGCCGTGGCCTTCAAGATCGCCGGCACGGAGGAATTCAAGGAGCGCCAGGAACGTGTGCTCGAAGGCGCCAAGATCATCGCCGAGCGCCTCGGCCAGGCCGACGTCGCCGGTGCGGGCGTCTCGGTCCTGACCGGGGGCACCGACGTGCACCTGGTCCTGGTGGACCTGCGCAACTCCCAGCTGGACGGCCAGCAGGCCGAGGACCTCCTGCACTCGATCGGCATCACCGTCAACCGCAACGCCGTGCCGTTCGATCCCCGCCCGCCGATGGTCACCTCCGGCCTGCGCATCGGCACACCGGCCCTGGCCACCCGCGGCTTCGGCGCCGAGGAATTCACCGAGGTGGCGGACATCATCGCCACGGCGCTGAAGTCCGGAGCTGCCACGGAGATCGAACCCCTGCAGGCCCGCGTGGACAAGCTCGCCGCCGATTTCCCGCTGTACCCGCAGCACGAGCAGTGGTAGGCCATGACTTCTTCGCACACCGCAAAAACGGCTGAAACTGCACGGATCCTTGACGGCAAGGCCACCGCCGCCGCCATCAAGGCCGAGCTGACCGAGCGCGTGGCAGTGCTCAAGGCCCAGGGCATCACGCCCGGGCTGGGCACCATCCTGGTGGGCTCCGATCCCGGCAGCACCTGGTACGTCGGCGGCAAACACAAGGACTGCGCCGAGGTGGGCATTACCTCCATCCGCCGCGACCTGCCGGAAGAGACCAGCCAGGACGAACTCCTGGCCGTGGTCCGCGAGCTCAACGAAAACCCGGAATGCACCGGCTACATCGTGCAGCTGCCCCTGCCCAAACACATCGACCAGGACGTCATCCTGGAGGCCATGGATCCCGAGAAGGACGCCGACGGCCTGCACCCGATGAACCTGGGCCGGCTCGTGGCCAACGTCAGCGGCCCCATGAAATCCCCGCTGCCGTGCACGCCCAAGGGCTGCGTGGAGCTGCTGACCCGGCATGGGATCGACCTGAACGGCAAGCGCGTCCTCGTGGTGGGCCGCGGCGTCACCATCGGCCGTCCCGTGGGTCTGCTGCTGACCCGGAAGGACGTCAATGCCACGGTCATCCTGGCGCACACCGGAACGGTGGACCTGCCGGCGGAACTGCGGCAGGCCGACGTCGTAATTGCCGCCGCCGGGCAGCCGCACATGATCAAGGCCGCGGACCTCAAGCCCGGGGCGATCGTGCTCGACGTCGGTGTCAGCCGGGTCGATGACGGCAGCGGCAAGGCAGTGGTCACCGGCGACGTGGACCCCGCTGCGGCCGACGTCGCCGCCTGGCTCTCGCCGAACCCCGGGGGAGTGGGGCCCATGACCCGCGCCATGCTGCTCGCCAACGTGGTGGAAACCGCGGAACGCCAATGGGCAGAGAAAAACCGCTGGGCAGAGGACCCGGCGCCCCCCCCCACCGCAGGATTCCGCACGTTCTACCGCCGGCCGGCATAACGGAACGGATACGTCAGGAGTTTTTACGAAAAGACTCTTTCATAGTTTGCGGGGATCCACTACCGTGGTGCGGGTGTCCGAACTTGCCTCTAAAGAATCACGCGCGAGCAGCCCCTCCGACGCCGCTCTCCCATACGTCATCACTGCCGAGAACCTGACCAAACGTTACGGCGACGTCACCGCCGTCGACGGCATCTCCTTCCGCGTTCCCGCCGGGGAAGCGTTCGGCCTGCTGGGCCCCAACGGCGCCGGCAAGTCCACCACGATGAAGATGATCGGCGGGGTCTCGCAGCGCACCTCCGGCAGCCTGAACATCATGGGCCTGGACCCCGAGCAGCACGGGCCGGAGGTCCGCGCCCACCTCGGCGTCGTGCCGCAGCAGGACAACCTGGACGAGGAACTGAAAGTCCGGGACAACCTGCTGGTCTACGGCCGCTATTTCGGCCTGCCCATGAGCTACCTCAAACCCAAGGCCGACGAGCTGCTGGAATTCGCCCAGCTCACCGACAAGGCCAACTCCAAGGTCGATGCCCTCTCCGGCGGCATGAAGCGGCGCCTGACAATCGCCCGCTCGCTCATCAACGAGCCCCGGATCCTGCTGCTGGACGAGCCGACGACCGGCCTTGACCCGCAGGCCCGGCACATCCTCTGGGACCGGCTGTTCCGGCTCAAGGAACAGGGCGTCACCCTGATCCTCACCACGCACTACATGGACGAGGCCGAGCAGCTGTGCGACCGGCTGATTGTGGTGGACAAGGGCAGGATCATGGCCGAGGGATCGCCGGCCAGCCTGATCCGCGAATACTCCACCCGCGAGGTCCTGGAACTGCGCTTCGGCTCGGAACGCAACGCGAGCGTCGGCGCGGAGCTCGGCGGCATCGGCGAACGCGTGGAAACCCTGCCGGACCGGGTGCTTATCTACGCCCACGACGGCGAGGCCGCCCTGGAGCAGGTCACCGCCCGCGGCCTGCGTCCGGTCACCTCACTGGTCCGCCGCTCCTCACTCGAAGACGTCTTCCTGCGCCTGACCGGCAGGAGCCTCGTTGACTAAGAAAGAGCAGCTGGCTAAGCCAATTCAGGCAGCGGGCACGACGGCGGGCGCCGCGGCGGCGGGGACGGCCCTGCGCGCGCACTCGCCGGAAGTCTCGGCCGCCCGTGCCCGCCGCTGGGGCGCGTTCTACTACGCCGAACAGGTCCTGCGGGTCATGAAGGGCTACGGCTGGACCATCGTGATGTACGGCGTGGGACAGCCGGTGGCCTACCTGTTCGCGATGGGCGTTGGCCTGGCCACCCTGGTCGAGTCCAACGGCACCGGCGTCTTCGGCGGGGTCAGCTACCTGACGTTCATCGCGCCGGCCCTGCTGATCTCGGCCGCCGTCATGACGGCCGCCAACGAGTTCACCTTCCCCGTGATGGACGGCTTCAAGTGGCGGCGCGTCTACTACGGCCCGCACGCCTCACCGCTGACTCCCGAGCAGATCGCCGGCGGCCAGATCATCGCCGTGACGGTGCGCTTCCTGCTGCAGTCGGCCATCTACTTCGCCGTCGTCGCGCTCTTCGGCGCCTCGCCCGGCGCCTGGGGCTGGGTGTCGATCCTCATCGCCACCCTCGCCGGCCTGTCCTTCGGCCTGCCGCTCATGGCCTACGCGGCCACCATCCAGCACGACAAGGGCCAGTTCGCCATGGTCATGCGGTTCATCGTCATGCCGTTGTTCCTGTTCTCCGGCACGTTCTTCCCGCTGGAGACGCTCCCGCTCGCAGTCCGCTGGATCGGCTGGATCTCACCGATCTGGCACGGAACCGAGCTTGGCCGCGTGGTCAGCTACGGGTACGAGGAAGAGCCGTGGCTCACCGTCGTCCACATCCTCTTCCTGCTGGGCCTGGCGGCTGCCGGCTGGATCCTGACAAAACGCCAGTTCGCCAAAAGGATGGCCTCATGAGCGTCCTGACGGGAAGTTTCAACACAGGGGACCACAGCGTCACCGAAGCCGCGCGCCGCCGCCGCTTCGGGCCCATCTACTCCCGCAACGTCCGCGCCGTCGTCGCCCGCGGGCTCATGGCCACCAAGAGCAGCAACTGGATGGTCATGGTCTCCGGGTTCTTCGAACCCGTGCTGTACCTGATCTCCATGGGCGTGGGCCTGGGCGCCATTGTCGGGTCGGTCCAGGGCCCGGGCGGGCAGGAAATCAGCTACGCCGCGTACATCGCGCCGGCGCTGCTGGCCGTGTCCGCCATGAACGGCGCCGTCTACGACTCCACGTGGAACGTCTTCTTCAAGATGAACTTCGCCAAGCTGTACCAGGGCATGCTCTACACCTCGCTGGGGCCGCTGGATGTCGCCATGGGCGAAATCTTCCTCGCCCTGCTGCGCGGGGCCATGTACGCGACCGGCTTCACGGCCGTCATGGGCCTGATGGGCCTCATCACCACGCCGTGGGCCATCCTGATGATCCCGGCCTCGGTGCTGATCGCGTTCGGCTTCGCGAGCTTCGGCATGGGGATCACGAGCTACATGAAGACATTCCAGCAAATGGACTGGATCAACTTCGTCATGCTGCCGATGTTCCTCTTCAGTGCCACGTTCTACCCGCTCAGCGTCTACCCGCAGTCCATCCAGTGGCTGATCCAGGCCATGCCGCTGTGGCACGGCGTGGAACTGCTGCGCCAGATCAGCGTGGGGGTGTTCACCCCGGCCACCGCCGTGCACATCGGCTACTACCTCGTCATGATTGCCCTCGGCGTCCTGCTCACCACGAGCCGGCTGCGCAAACTGTTCCTCAAGTAGCCGTCCTTCCAAAAAGGAGACCCCATGATCGGAAAATGGCAGGCCCTCGTCATCGACTGCGAGGACCCGGACAAGCTCGCCGGCTTTTACCAGGAGCTGCTGGGGATGATCCGGGTGCAGGAGGACGAGGAATGGATTTCGATCGGCGACGCCGCCGACCGTCCCGCCGTCGCCTTCCAGCGGGTGGAACGGCTGGTCCGCCCGCAGTGGCCCGACGCCGAGCACCCGCAGCAGATGCACGTGGACGTGCTCGTCGGGGACCTCGACGCCGCCGAAGCCGAGGTGCTCCGGCTCGGCGCCACCAGCCTCGACGCCGGGACGGAAACCTTCCGGGTCTACACGGACCCCAGCGGCCACCCGTTCTGCCTGGTCCTGACCTAAACGCTGGTCCTGACCTAGGCCGGGCGCCGGGGCGGCGTTCGCCCGGGGTGGAAGCGCAACGGGCGGCCGGCCCCGTTTGCGATAATGGGCTCATGCAATCTCTGGGTAGCTCCTCGTCCACGTCCAACGACACCACGGCCCGCGGCCGGTTTTCCATGTTCCGCATCAGCGGGCCGGGGCTGCTGGTCTTCATCATCGCGTTCGTGGTGGCCGTGATCTTCGCGGCCAACCAGAACGATGTCGTGGGCTGGATCGTGGCGATCATCGCCGGCTTCTGGCTGGCGCTGGCCTCCTTCGTCGTGTTCAGCATCCAGAAGGCCGCCAAGAAGGCCGGGGCCAGGCTGAACGAGGCCCAGAACGCGTTCAACGCCGCAGCGGGCCGGCCGCCCGCGGCAGGCAGCGCGGACCACGGCGGAACCCGCGTGGTGAGCGAAAGCCGCGCAGCGGACAGCGTCCGCGACATGAAGCTGGACCACTCCTTCAAGATTGTCCAGGTCCAGGTCCGGGTGGTCGAGCAGGAGCGGGCGAAGGGCGACGCGGCGGACCGCGACACGATCAGCCGCGCCCTGGAGACCATCGAGATCACCGCCACCAACGCGCGGGACATGATCAAATCCTCGGGCGGCGATGACGCTCCCGTCAGCGGAACCATCATCGACTAGAGTGGATCGGGTGAGCTCGGCATTGAAGAAGGACCACCTTCGCATCGCGTCAGTCAACGTCAACGGCCTCCGTGCCGCCTACAAGAAGGGCATGGCGGAGTGGCTTGAGCCGCGCGAGGTGGACATCCTGTGCCTCCAGGAGGTCCGCGCGCCGGACGCGATCGTCGAGGAACAGCTCGGCGAGGGCTGGTACATTCTCCATGCCGAGGCCGAGGCCAAAGGCCGGGCCGGCGTTGCCATTGCCTCCCGGGAAGAGCCCCTGGCCACCCGGGTGGGGATCGGCGATGACTTCTTCGCCACGGCCGGACGCTGGGTCGAGGCGGACTACATCGTGCGGGACGCGGACGGGCAGGCTTCACAGATGACCGTCGTGAGCGCCTACGTGCACTCGGGCGAGGCCGGCACTCCCAAGCAGGACGACAAATTCCGTTTCCTCGACGTCATGGCCCAGCGGCTGCCCGAACTCGCCAAGCACAGTGACCACGCGCTGGTGGTGGGCGACCTCAACGTCGGCCACACGGAGCTGGACATCAGGAACTGGAAGGGCAACGTCAAACGTGCCGGCTTCCTGCCGGAAGAGCGGGCCTATTTTGACCGCTTCTTCGGCGAGGAAATCGGCTGGAAGGATGTTCACAGGGGCCTGGCGGGTAACGTCGACGGCCCCTACACTTGGTGGTCGCAACGGGGCCAGGCCTTCGACAACGACACCGGCTGGCGCATCGACTACCACATGGCCACGCCCGCTCTCGCTGCTGCCGCAGTGTCAGCCGTTGTTGACCGGGCAGCGTCCTGGGACACACGCTTCTCCGACCACGCCCCGCTGGTAGTGGACTACCGGCTCTAGTCTTAAGGCTTCCACGAATGACCACCACTTCAACTGCGACCACTGTGGCCCAGGCCGGCGTCGCCCCCGACGCTCAGACTGCCACCGCGAAGGACGCCTCTGCGGCCACCGCGGCCCGGCACCGCATCCTCTCCGGCATGCAGCCTTCCGCCGACTCCCTGCACCTGGGCAACTACCTCGGCGCCCTCGTGAACTGGGTCCGGATGCAGGACGAGTACGACGCCGTCTTCTTCATCCCTGACCTGCACGCGATCACCGTTCCGCAGGATCCGGCCGAGCTGGCGCACCGCACCCGGGTCACGGCCGCGCAGTACATTGCCGGCGGCGTCGACGTCGACAAGTGCACGCTCTTCGTCCAGTCCCAGGTTCCCGAGCACGCCCAGTTGGCGTGGGTCCTGAACTGCATCACTGGCTTCGGCGAGGCGTCCCGGATGACCCAGTTCAAGGACAAGGCGCACAAACAGGGATCAGACCACGCCAGCGTCGGGCTGTTCACCTACCCCATCCTGCAGGCAGCGGACATCCTGCTGTACCAGCCGCACGGTGTCCCCGTCGGTGAGGACCAGCGCCAGCACGTGGAACTCAGCCGTGACCTGGCCCAGCGGTTCAACTCCCGCTTCGGCGACACGTTCACGGTGCCGCAGCCCTTCATCCAGAGGGAATCCGCGAAGATCTACGATCTGCAGCACCCCACCGCCAAGATGTCCAAGTCTGCGGAGTCGCCGGCGGGGCTGATCAACCTGCTGGACGAGCCCAAGGTCACGGCCAAACGGATCAAGTCCGCCGTGACGGACACGGAGACCGAAATCCGGTTCGACCGGGAGGCGAAGCCGGGCGTGTCCAACCTGCTGACCATCTACTCCTCGATCACCGGGCAAAGCGTCGACGCCCTCGTCACCGCCTATGAGGGAAAGATGTACGGCCACCTGAAGGCGGACCTCGCCGAGGTGGTCACGGAGCACCTGACCCCGATCCGGAACCGGGCCAAGGAGCTGCTGGACGATCCCGCGGAGCTGGACCGGCTGCTGGGCCTCGGCGCGGACAAGGCCCGGGAGATTGCCTCGCTGACCCTGCGCGACGTCTACGCCAAGGTGGGTTTCCTGCCCTACGCCGGCGCCCAGGGAGTCCGCTAGGTCAATGTCCTCCGTCAGCAAAGTCACCGCGAAAGCCGCCACGTCGAACGGACAGCGCAGCGAAGGCATCAGCATCGGTGTGATCCTGAGGTTCCCGGCGGACATCGCCGAGGAGCTCCAGCGCTGGCGGGCATCCTTCGGGGATCCCATGGCCGCCGTCGTCCCGGCCCACATCACTCTGGTCACCACCACCATGACGAAGGACTGGGCCGCGACCCAACGCCATGTCCGGGACGTGGCACGGCGGCAGGAGCCCTTCACTGTGACCATCGCAGGGACCGGGTCTTTCCGGCCGGTGTCCCCGGTGGTCTTCCTGAACGTAGAGGACGGCTTCGGGGACTGCGTGAACCTGCACCGCCAGCTGCAGTCCGGCCCGCTGGAGCGGGAACTGCCGTTCGGCTACCACCCGCACGTCACCGTGGCCCACGATGTCGCCCCGGAAAGCCTCGACGAGGCCGAAACGGTCCTGAAGGATTACAGGGCCACGTTTCCTGTGGCTAGCATGGGACTTTACGAGCACGATGACAACGGCATCTGGCAGCTACGGGAAGAGCTTGATTTTGGGACCAAACCTGACCACGACAGAGGCCCGGACGGCACCGCCGGCGCCCGATAAGCCGCCGCTCCCCACCGATCTGGCCGGGCTGAAACTGGAAGTCATCCGCAAGAGGGTCGAATGGGGCCGGGCCCGGCGCTCCGGCGGCGGCATGGTCGCGTCTCTGATCGCGATGATGAACTGGCTCCTGGCCCGGCTGAATATGCTGCTGCCCCTGCGCGCATACTCGCACTACCTGCGTCAGCGTGGCCCGCTGTTGAGTGCCGGCATCGGCTTCCGGATGTTTTTCTCCATCACGGGCCTGTTGGCCACTGGCTTGTCCTTGGCCGGCCTCGTGCTCAGCGACCACCCGGCCCTGCTGGACCAGGTCATCAGGAGTGTGGCCGCCGCCGCGCCGGGCCTGCTGCAGGTCGACGGCAGCGAGGGGCTGGTTGACCCCTATGCGCTGCTGAACCCCACCAGCCTGGGTTGGGCCGCCGGGATCGCCGCCGTGGTGACGGTGTTCACGTCCCTGGGCTGGATCAGCGGCATCCGCGACGGCATGCGGAGCATGATGCAGCTCGGCCCCTTGGTGATGAATCCGATCCTGCAGATACTCAAGGACGTCGGCACGCTGCTGCTGATGGGGTTGGCCCTGGTAGTCAGCTCCGCGGCCTCGCTGATCTTCGGCACGGCCGCCGGATGGGTTACCGAGCAGCTGGGCCTCGAGCCGCTAGTTGCCGGGCCGCTGACGACCTCCGTCACGATCCTCGTCCCGCTGCTGCTCGGCTGGGGCACCGCCCTGATCATGTACCGGGTGGCCGCCGGGCTGAAGCCGACCCGGCGCTCCCTGCTGGAAGGGACCACTCTCGCCGCGGTGGGCACCACCATCCTCCAGATCTTCAGCACCCAGCTGCTGGCCAGCGCCGGCAAGAACCCCATTCTGGCGCCCTTCGCCATCATCATCGGCCTACTGATCTGGTTCAACCTGGTCAGCCAGGTCTACGTGATCTGCGCCGCGTGGGTGGCGATCCGGGAGGAGGACCTCAAGGCCGGGCCCGCCGCCGCGACCACCGGCTGGGGTGCCCGGCGCGTCCAGCCGGGTAAAACCCCGGTCGAGCAGCGGGTCCGCCGCAGGCCGCTGGCCGCCGCGTTCAGGCGTCGAGGTACTGGTCGGCCCACGCCGAAATAATCCTCGCCGCACGGGCCGCCTGGCCTTTGCCGGTCAGGAGATGGTCGCTGCCCTCCAGCGAGACGAAGCTGCGCGGGTGGCGTGCCGTCTGGAAGATGGTGCTGGCGTTTTCGATCCCGACCGTATTGTCGGTGGGGGAGTGCAGCACCATGAGTGGCTTGTGCAGCTGCCGGATGCAGTCCGTCAGGTCCGCGTTCTCGAGATCCTCGACGAAGTGCCGGCGGATCTCCACCCGCTTGCCGCCGAGATCCACCTCGGCGCTTCCCTCGCTCAGGATGCGGTCCAGGGCCGCGTCAAAGACGTGGGCCACGTGCTTGGGGGAGAAGGGGGCACCCACGGTGGCCACGGCCCTCAGCTCCGGGATCTGCCGCGCGGCGGACAGGACGGCCGCGCCGCCAAACGAGTGGCCCACCAGCAGGGAAACCCGCCGGTCTGAGTCCCGCATGAATTCGGCGGCCTTGACGGTGTCGGCCACCTTGTGGCTGAAGGACCCCTCCGACCACATTCCCGCCGACTCTCCGAGCCCCACGTTGTCGAACCGGAGCATGCCCACGCCGTTGTCCGCCAGGGCCTTGCACATCCGCGACGCCGAGGGGCTGTCCTTGCCCAGGGTGAAGCCGTGCGAGAACACACCCCAGCCCTTGACCGGGCCCTCCGGCAGGTCCAGCACGCCGGAGAGCCGCTCGCCGGTGGAACCCAGGAACGAGACTTTTTCTGAGTGGGACAAAGTGTCCCCTTTCGTGTGAGGGCGAATCATTGAGGGCCGAAACGACGGCGGCGCCCCCMCCCGGAAGGTGAGAGGCGCCGTCGTCGGTAACTACTGAAGGTGAAGCCGGTAATGCGGGCCGGGGAACCGGTCCTTAGACCTTGCGGGACAGGATGGCCTGCTTGACCTCAGCGATCGCCTGCGTGACCTGGATGCCGCGGGGGCATGCTTCGGTGCAGTTGAAGGTGGTGCGGCAGCGCCACACGCCTTCCTTGTCGTTGAGGATCTCCAGGCGCATGTCGCCGGCGTCATCACGGGAATCGAAGATGAAGCGGTGCGCGTTGACGATCGCCGCCGGGCCGAAGTACTGCCCGTCGGTCCAGAACACCGGGCAGGACGAGGTGCACGCGGCGCACAGGATGCACTTGGTGGTGTCATCGAACCGTTCGCGGTCCTCGGCGGACTGCAGGCGTTCCTTGGTGGGCTCGTGGCCACGGTTGATCAGGAAGGGCATGACTTCGCGGAAGGACTGGAAGAACGGCTCCATGTCCACGATCAGGTCCTTCTCCACCGGCAGGCCCTTGATGGGCTCGACCGTGATGGGCTTGGACGTGTCCAGGTCCTTCAGAAGGGTCTTGCAGGCGAGGCGGTTGCGGCCGTTGATGCGCATGGCATCGGAACCGCAGACGCCGTGGGCGCAGGAACGGCGGAAGGAGACGCTGCCGTCCATCTCCCACTTGATCTTGTGCAGGGCGTCCAGGACACGGTCGGTGCCGTACATGGTGACCTTGAAGTCATCCCACGTGGCGTCCTCGGAGACCTCGGGGTTGTAGCGGCGCACACGCAGGGTGACGTCGAAGGACGGGATTTCCCCGCCCCCGCCGACGCCGGCGGGCAGGTCGATCTTGGATGCTGGCTCAGCGAGTTCAGCGCTCATCTTAGTACTTCCTCACCATCGGCTCGTAGCGCGTAAAGACCACCGGTTTGGTGGCAAGCCGGATGCCGGCAATCGACTCGGCGGAACCGTCCGCCGGGGCGTGGTCATCCTTGTACGCCATGGAGTGCTTCATGAATTTTTCGTCGTCGCGCTCGGGGAAGTCCTCGCGGAAGTGGCCGCCGCGGGATTCCTCGCGGTGCAGGGCCGCCACGGTCATGACCTTGGCGAGCTCGAGCAGGAAGCCCAGCTCGACGGCCTCGAGCAGGTCCAGGTTGAAGCGCTTGCCCTTGTCCTGGACGCTGATGCGCTGGTACCGCTCCTCGAAGGAGGCAATGTCCTTCAGGACCTGGTTCAGCGTGTCGGCGGTGCGGAACACCTGCATGTTGGCGTCCATGGTGTCCTGCAGTTCCTTGCGGATCGCAGCGACCTTCTCGGTGCCGTCAGAGGTGCGGACGTGGTCCAGCAGGTTCAGCGTGTAGGCCTCCGGGTCAACGGGGAGCTCCACGAAGTCGGCGGTCTTGGCGTACTCGGCGGCGGCGATGCCGGCGCGCTTGCCGAACACGTTGATGTCCAGCAGCGAGTTGGTGCCCAGACGGTTGGAGCCGTGGACGGAGACGCAGGCGACCTCGCCGGCGGCGTAGAGGCCCGGGACCACCGTGTCGTTGTCCTGGAGGACCTCGGCGCTGATGTTCGTGGGGATGCCGCCCATGGCGTAGTGCGCCGTCGGGAACACCGGAACCGGCTCCGTGTACGGCTCCACACCCAGGTAGGTGCGGGCGAACTCGGTGATGTCCGGCAGCTTGGCATCGATGTGCGCAGGCTCAAGGTGCGTCAGGTCCAGGAGGACGTAGTCCTTGTTCGGGCCGCAGCCGCGTCCCTCACGGACTTCGTTGGCCATGGAGCGGGCCACGATGTCGCGCGGGGCGAGGTCCTTGATGGTGGGCGCATAGCGCTCCATGAAGCGTTCACCCTCGGAGTTGCGCAGGATCGCGCCTTCGCCGCGGGCGGCCTCGGAGAGCAGGATGCCCAGGCCGGCCAGGCCGGTCGGGTGGAACTGGAAGAATTCCATGTCCTCCAGGGGGATGCCCCGGCGGAACGCGATGCCCATGCCGTCACCGGTCAGGGTGTGGGCGTTGGAGGTGGTCTTGAAGACCTTGCCGGCGCCGCCGGAGGCGAACACCACGGACTTGGCCTGGAAGACGTGCAGCTCGCCGGAGGCGAGGTCGTAGGACACGACGCCGGCGACGCGCTTCTGCTTGTACGGCGTGCCGTCCTCGCGGACGGCGTCCTCTTCGACGGTCAGCAGGTCCAGGACGTAGTACTCGTTGTAGAACTCGACGTTGTGCTTGACGCAGTTCTGGTAAAGGGTCTGCAGGATCATGTGGCCGGTGCGGTCGGCGGCGTAGCAGGCGCGGCGGACCGGTGCCTTGCCGTGGTCGCGGGTGTGGCCACCGAAGCGGCGCTGGTCAATGCGGCCCTCGGGCGTGCGGTTGAACGGCAGGCCCATCTTTTCCAGATCCAGGACGGCGTCGATCGCTTCCTTCGCCATGACCTCGGCGGCGTCCTGGTCAACCAGGTAGTCGCCGCCCTTGATGGTGTCGAAGGTGTGCCACTCCCAGTTGTCTTCCTCGACGTTGGCCAGGGCTGCACACATGCCGCCCTGCGCCGCGCCGGTGTGGGACCGCGTGGGGTACAGCTTGGTCAGTACTGCTGTTCGGGCGCGCTGACCTGATTCGATCGCCGCGCGCATCCCGGCGCCACCGGCACCGACGATCACGACGTCGTACTTATGGACCTGCATACCAGACGCTCTTTCTCTCAAAATTCGCTATAAACCACCGGCAGGCCGCGCCTGCCCGGTGAAGTCTCGTGCAATCTGCGCCTGCGCTCGGCAGGCAAGATCAGTTGCCGTGACGGACCGCGGATTCCTGCCCGGACGGGCTGCTGTCCGCGGCGGTTCCGCCGCTACGGCTGAACCATTACGGCTGCGCCGCTAAGGCGCGGGGCAGAAACCGCCGGGAAGCTGGACGCCGTTGGCCACGGGGCACGGATTGAACGTGAAGATGACCAGGGTGCCCAGGATGATGATGACCGTGGTGGCCGCGTAGAGCACAATCTTCAGCCAAAGGCGCGTTGCGTCCTTCTCGGCGTAGTCATTGATGATCGTGCGGACGCCGTTGGTGCCGTGCAGCATGGCGAGCCACAGCATGGCCAGGTCCCAGACCTGCCAGAACGGGTCGGCCCACTTGCCGGCCACAAAGCCGAAGTCGATCGCGTGGATGCCCTCGCCGACCAGCAGGTTCACTGTCAGGTGGCCGAAGATCAGCACCACCAGCACGACGCCGGAGAGGCGCATGAAGAGCCACGCGAGCATCTCGAAGTTGCCCTTGGAACCGCCAGTGCGGCGGTACTTGGGCTGGATCTTGCCGCTACTGGGTTTTCCACTGCTGGGTTTTCCGCTGCGCGGACTCTGAATGGTTGCAGTCATGGCTTAGTGACCTCCAAGGGCGAGGGACAGGTGGCGGATGGAGAAGCCGACCATGACGACGACCCAGAGGCCCAGGACCGTCCAGAGCATCTGACGCTGGTACTTGGCACCCTTCTTCCAGAAGTCGACGGCGATGATCCGCAGGCCGTTGAAGGCGTGGAACACGATCGCCGCGACAAGGCCCGTTTCACCCAGGGCCATGAGGGGGTTCTTGTAGGCACCAATCACTGCGGTGTAGGCCTCGGGGGACACACGCACCAATGAGGTGTCCAGCACGTGGACCAACAAGAAGAAGAAAATCACTACACCGGTAATGCGGTGTCCAACCCAGGACCACATGCCTTCACGGCCGCGGTACAAGGTGCCAGCTGGTTTTGTCGGCACTGAATAAACCTCCCTGCAACACAGCGGCGCTGGCATGGGATCCACGCGGGGGGAACGCCTGCTGCGAGAGCACTCGTAAGCTCAAGCCTAAATCTAGGCTTCGCTAACAGCTTATTCAATTTGGGAACTCCTTGTTGACCGGCCCCGGCGCGGTTTTGCGTTTGTTTTGAGACGAACGCCACATTTGGCTGTGGTCGCAGGTGCCTGTAGGGCCGGATCCCGGCTCAATTCGGACCGAATTGGCCGCCGTCGGCTAAAGTAGCCGTGATGACTACAGACAAAGTGACAAGCCAGGATTCACCGCTGGACCGTTTTATTGCGGTCATTCCGGCGGGCGGAGTGGGGACCCGCCTCTGGCCCCTGTCACGGGCAGCAGCCCCGAAATTCCTTCACGACCTCACCGGTTCGGGCAGCACTCTGCTGCGCGCGACCTATGACCGCCTCCAGCCCGTCGCCGGCAAGCACGTGCTGGTGGTGACCGGCTCCGCCCACAGGGCAGCCGTCTGCCGCCAGCTGCCTGAGGTCCTGGAAGCCGACCTCGTCCTGGAGAGCGAACCCAAAGACTCCGGTGCTGCGATCGGCCTCGCCGCGGCCATCCTCCACGAGCGGGACCCGGACATCATCATGGGCTCGTTCGCCGCGGACCAGGTCATCAGCCCGGATGACCTCTTCCAAGACGCGGTCCGTGAGGCCGTCTACACCGCGGCCGCGGGCAAGATCGTCACCATCGGCATCAAGCCGACCCATCCCTCCACCGGATTCGGCTACATCCGGTCCGGCGCGAACCTCCACATCCCGGACGCGCCCAGTGCGCAGTCCGTGGTGGAGTTCGTGGAGAAGCCCAGCGAGGAAGTGGCCCAGGAGTACGTCGACAGCGGCGAATATGTCTGGAACGCGGGTATGTTCGTGGCCCCGGTCTCGCTGATGCTCAAGCACCTCGAAGCCAACCAGCCCGAGCTCTTCGCCGGACTCCAGGAGATCGCCAAGGCCTGGGACACTCCGGAACGCGACGCCGTCACGGCCCGGGTGTGGCCCACGCTGCCCAAGATCGCTATTGACTACGCCGTCGCCGAGCCCGCCGCCGCCGCCGGCGACGTCGCCGTGGTGCCCGGAACGTTCCTCTGGGACGACGTCGGGGACTTCGCCTCCGTGGGCCGGCTCAACAGCGCCAAGGAAGTCGACGAGGTCACGGTCCTGGGCGAGGGCGCACGCGTCTTCACCGAGAACGCGAGCGGCGTGGTGGTCTCCGATACCAAGCGGGTGATCGCCCTGATCGGCATCAAGGACGTCGTGATCGTTGACACCCCGGACGCCCTGCTGGTCACCACCAAGGAACACTCGCAGCGGGTCAAGCAGGCCGTGGATGCCATCAAGGCCAAGGGCGACACCGACGTCCTGTAGCCGGAGCAGAGCGGATCACGGCCTGTGCAATGTTCAGCAATCCGTAACGCGCCGTACCCGATGCCGCTATTCTTTGGCCGCTCGATAGAGTTATTCCGTGCGCAACTATTCGACTGAAGCTGAGCCCACGACTCTCGTGGGGCCGTGGCTGGAGCCCCTCCTGCCGGAGCTGATCGCTTTCCGCCGCGACCTCCATGCGCATCCGGAACTTTCGTTCAAGGAGTTCCGCACCACCGACAAGCTGGCGAAGCGGCTCGAGGAAGCCGGGCTCAAGCCGCGCCGCCTCGAGGGCACAGGCCTGACGGTCGACGTCGGACAGGGTCCCATCGCCACCGCACTGCGCGGGGATATCGACGCCCTGCCCATCATCGAGGAAACGGGCCTTGAGTTCGCCTCGAAGAACCACGGCGTGACCCATGCCTGCGGCCACGACGTCCACACTGCCACCATGCTCGGGATCGCGCTGGTCCTGCAGCGCATGCACGAGGCCTCCCCGCTGCGCGGAACCGTCCGGATCATCTTCCAGCCGGCCGAGGAGACCATGCCCGGCGGCGCCACCTCGTGCATCGAACAGGGCGTCCTGGAAGGCGTGCCGCGCATCCTGGCGCTGCACTGCGACCCCCGGATCGAGATCGGCAAGATCGGCACCCGGATCGGGGCGATCACCTCCGCCTCGGACACCATCAAGATTGAACTTTCCGGCCGCGGTGGCCACACCTCGCGCCCGCACCTGACCGAGGAGCTGGTCTTCGCCCTGGCGCAGATCGCGGTCAACGTTCCCGCAGTGCTCTCGCGCCGCGTCGATGTCCGCAGTGGCGTGTCCGTGGTCTGGGGGCAGATCTCCGCGGGCTCGGCCCCGAACGCCATCCCGGGCAGCGGCTACATGGCCGGCACCATGCGCTGCCTGGACCGCGACGCCTGGCACGACGCCGGCGAGCTGCTCGACGACATCATCCGGCAGGTCGCCGAGCCGTACGGCGTCGATGTCCACCTGGAACACACCCGCGGCGTGCCGCCGGTGGTCAACTCCGAGCACGAGACCGCGCTGATCGAGGCCGCGGCCCGCGCCGAAATCGGCRAGGGCGCCGTGGTCCTGACCCCGCAGTCCATGGGCGGGGAAGACTTTGCCTGGTTCCTGGCCGACACCCCCGGCGCCATGATGCGCCTCGGCACGAAGACGCCCGGCGGGGAAGAGTATGACCTCCACCGCGGTGACTACATCGTCGATGAGCGGGCGCTGGGCCTGGGCATCCAGGTGCTCACGGCGGCGGCCCTGCGCACCATCCGCGACCTGTAAGCCGTTCCGCCCGGACCCGTACAGCGGGCCCGCCCTGCTGCACCCGGCCAGGACCGCCGCGCGGAGTTTCCCCACCTTTGCCGGCACGACGCCGGGACACGCCGGCGGTTGCGGGCCGACACGCCGGCGGCACCCGTCAAACATCGGGAAACTCGGCGGCCGCGGCTGGGAACGGTGCCGCGGCTGGCCCCCTGCACACCTGTTACCTGTTCCCGCTGCGCAATTCAGTTGTGCACAATTGAATTGCACACAACTAAATTGTGCAGTAGGGTGGAATCATGACCACCTCAGAAGAGGCCCGCACGGGCGGCCCGGAAGCGCTCCGCCTGAACCGGCAGGTGTGCTTTGCGATGTACTCTGCCTCACGTGCCGCCACGGCCGCCTACCGGCCCATGCTCGAGGAGCTCGGGCTGACCTACCCGCAGTACCTCGCCATGCTGGTGCTCTGGGAAGCGGAGCCGCGCAGCGTGCGTGAACTGGGGGAGGAGCTGGGCCTGGACTCCGGCACGCTCTCGCCGCTGCTCAAGCGGCTCGAAGCGCTCGGCCTCGTCCAGCGCCGCCGCTCCGCCGAGGACGAGCGCCGCGTGGAGATCTTCCTGACCGACGCCGGCGCCGCCCTGAGCGCCAAGGCCAGCGGTATCCCGCAGCGACTGGCAGACGCCGCCGGGCTCACCGCCGCGGAACTGGACCAGCTCCGCGACACCCTGGGCCGGCTGACGAACGCGCTTCACGCCTCCCATTAAGCCCTTCCCTTAAGCCCTTCCCCCTCCACCACCCTTCCCAGGCCCACACGGCCGACGTCGAAATCGCGGGAGGCGTGCCAACTCGCCGGAAATTTACGGCGACTCCGCAGGCTTCCGGCGAGTTCCCACTGAACCCCTTCTTCCCGCCGACAGAACGGAAACCCCATGAAGACCCTTTACACAGCAGAGGCCCTGGCCTCCGGCGAAGGCCGCGACGGCACCGCCATCAGCAAGGACGGCAAGCTGAGCGTCACCCTTGCCAGCCCGGTCGAACTCGGCGGTGACGGCGCGGGCACCAACCCCGAACAGCTCTTTGCCGCCGGTTACGCGGCGTGCTTCCACTCCGCCCTGCGCCTGGTGGGACGCAAGGAACGCGCCGACCTGACGGACTCCGCCGTCGCCGCCAAGATCCACTTCGGCGCCCTCGAGGACGGTGCCGGCTATGGTCTGGCCGCCGAACTTGAGATCGCCCTGCCCGCCGTGGACCGGGACACGGCCGAGGCCCTCGTGGCCAAGGCCCACCAGATCTGCCCGTACTCCAACGCCACCCGCGGCAACATCACTGTCGACATCACCATCCTGGAGGTAGCCGCATGAGCAACAACACCGAAACTCTCACCCTTCCCGCCACCACGCGCGAGATCCAGCTTGCGTCCCGCCCCCACGGCCGCCCCGTCCCGGCGAACTTCCGCCTCGCCGAGTCGGCGCTGCCAGAACTGCAGGACGGCCAGGTCCTGGTCCGCAACCTGTTCATCTCGGTGGACCCGTACATGCGCGGACGCATGAACGACGTCAAGTCCTACTCCGCGCCGTTTGCGCTGGATAGCGCCCTCGACGGCGGCGCCGTCGGCGAAGTCATCGCGTCCCGGGCCGAAGGGCGCGCTGTGGGCGACACGGTGGTGCACGGCCTCGGCTGGCGCGAATACGCCGTCGTCGATGCAGCGGCCACCACGGTGGCGCGCACCGATCTTGCCCCCGCGTCAGCATTCCTCGGCGCCCTCGGCATGACCGGGCTGACCGCCTACGCGGGACTGCTGAAGGTCGCGGAATTCAAGCCCGGCGACGCCGTGTTCGTCTCGGGCGCCGCCGGCGCGGTCGGCTCGCTTGTCGGGCAGATCGCGAAGGCCATGGGCGCGTCCAGGGTGATCGGCAGCGCCGGCTCGCCGGAAAAGGTGGCACGCCTGCTCGAACTCGGCTTCGACGCCGCGTTCAACTACCACGACGGCCCCGTGGCGGAACAGCTCGCCGCGGCCGCGGGTGAGCGCGGGATCGACGTCTACTTCGACAACGTCGGCGGCGAGCACCTCGAAGCCGCGCTGTCCGCCCTCACGGTCGGTGGCCGGGTGGCCATGTGCGGGGCCATCGCCCAGTACAACGCGACCGAGCCCACGCCGGCGCCGCGGAACCTCATGCTGGCGATCGGCAAGCAGCTGACGCTCAAGGGCTTCCTGGTGGGCGGCTACTGGCAGCACATGGCCGAGTTCGTCGAGACCATGTCCGGCTGGCTGGCCGACGGAACGGTCCGCTACGACGAGACGGTGGTGGACGGGCTGGAAAACGCCCCGCAGGCCTTCATGGACCTGCTCGACGGCGCCAACACCGGCAAGATGCTCGTGCGGCTGTAGCCTGACACCCGGCAATCGCCGTGCCGCCACATACGCCTCCGGCGCCGGTTCCTGCGGGGACCGGCGCCGGAGGCGTATGTGGTCGCGGCGGGCACCGGCTACCTCTAGGTAACAAGTTCTCAACAATCTGGGCATTCGCCGGGACGTGTGTTATCGGGACGTGGCGCAGGCCACTACAGTAGCTTGCATCAGTGCGCCTCGGCGCAGTGCTGCGAAATCCATCAGTGACAACAGAGATCAGCGGAACACCGCAGACAGACACTCATTGAACTTCCGTCGTAGCGCCTACTCTTTCTTCCTGGAGGAAAATTGAAGAACTCTCTGCGTGCCACCTTTAAGCGCGGATCAATGGCCGGCGTCGCCACCGCGGGCGCGGCTGCACTCCTGCTGACCGGTTGCGGGGCTGCCCCGGAGGCCAGCACCGCCACCCAGACCGCCAGCGACTTCAAGGGCTGCATCGTGTCCGACTCGGGTGGGTTCGACGACCAGTCGTTCAACCAGTCCTCCTACGAGGGCCTGAAGAAGGCCGAGAAGGATCTTGGCATCAAGACGGCCGAGGCCGAGTCCAAGACCAACAACGACTTCGAGCCCAACCTGCGCGCCATGGTCTCCGCCGGCTGCAACCTGACCATCACGGTCGGCTTCCTGCTCGGTGACGCCACCAAGGCCCAGGCCACCGCGAACCCGGACAAGCACTTCGCCATCATCGACTTCGGCTACGAAACCCCGGTCGCCAACGTCAAGCCGATCATCTACGACACCGCCCAGGCCGCATTCCTGGCCGGCTACCTCGCAGCCGGCACCACCAAGACCGGAACGGTCGCCACCTTCGGCGGCATCAAGATCCCCACGGTCACCATCTTCATGGACGGCTACGCCGACGGCGTGAAGTACTACAACGAGAAGAAGGGCAAGGACGTCAAGGTCCTTGGCTGGGACAAGGCCAAGCAGGACGGCTCCTTCACCGGCGACTTCGAAAAGCAGGACAAGGGCAAGCAGTTCACCCAGAACTTCCTGGACCAGGGCGCCGACATCGTCATGCCCGTCGCCGGTCCGGTCGGCAAGGGTGCAGGCGCGGCCCTGCAGGAAGCCAAGGCAGCCGGCAAGGACGTCAAGCTCATCTGGGTTGACTCTGACGGCTTCCTCACGGCACCGGACTACAAGGACATCATGCTCTCGTCCGTCATGAAGCAGATGGGCGAGGCCGTCGAGACGGTGGTCAAGCAGGACAAGGACGGCCAGTTCACCAACAAGCCGTACATCGGCACCCTCGCGAACGACGGAGTTCAGCTTGCCCCGTTCCACGACATGGATTCCCAGGTTCCGGCCGAACTGAAGTCCGAGCTGGACCAGATCAAGAAGGACATCGCCGACGGCAAGCTGAAGGTTGAATCTGCAGCCAGCCCGAAAGCCTAACTTCCTCCGCTAAGCGCCACGGCCCGTCCGGTCACCACCGCACGGGCTGTGGCGCTTTTCGTTGCAGCCCTTAGTGCCTCAGATCCCAGGCACTAAGCTGGTGCTGCAGCGCCCCTACGCGTCCGGACCAAGCCTTCCGGACACCTCGAGATTGGTCAGAGTTTTGAAACTTGAACTCAAGGGCATTACCAAACGCTTCGGCTCCCTGGTAGCAAACGATCACATCGATGTGGTTGTTGAACCCGGGCAGATCCACTGTCTGCTCGGTGAGAACGGCGCTGGCAAGTCCACGCTGATGAACGTCCTCTACGGACTGTACGAGCCCACAGAGGGCGAAATCCTCATCGACGACAAACCGGTCACGTTCCGCGGCCCCGGCGACGCCATGGCGGCCGGCATCGGCATGGTGCACCAGCACTTCATGCTGGTCCCCGTCTTCACCGTCGCGGAGAACGTTGCCCTGGGAGCGGAGACCACCAAGACCGGCGGATTCCTGGACCTGGATGACACCCGCCGGAAAATCCGGGAGATCTCCGACCGGTACGGTTTCGACGTCGACCCCGACGCGCTGATCGAAGACCTCCCCGTGGGCGTGCAGCAGCGCGTGGAGATCATCAAGGCACTGGTCCGCGACGCCAAGGTGCTCATCCTCGATGAGCCCACGGCCGTGCTGACCCCGCAGGACACCGATGAACTGCTGGACATCATGCGCCAGCTCAAGAGCCACGGCACGTCGATCGTCTTCATTTCCCACAAGCTGCGTGAGGTGAAGGCCGTTTCGGACACCATCACCGTCATCCGGCGCGGCAAGGTAGTGGGCTCGGCCGATCCCGGCGCCTCGACCACCGAGCTGGCCTCCATGATGGTGGGCCGGGCCGTGAGCCTGACCCTGGACAAGGCTCCCGCGAATCCGCAGGAGACCACGTTCGAGGTCAAGGACCTCACCGTCATCGCCCCCAACGGCCAGCACGTGGTGGACGGGATCAGCTTTGGAATCGCCCGCGGCGAGATCCTCGCCGTCGCCGGCGTCCAGGGCAACGGCCAGACGGAACTGACCGAAGCCATTTTGGGCCTGCACGAGCGGGTCCACGGCTCGATCACCCTCGACGGCGAAGAACTCGTGGGCCGCAGCGTCAAGGAGGTCCTCAACGCCGGCGTCGGGTTCGTCCCGGAGGACCGTTCCCTCGACGGGCTGATCGGCACGTTCTCCATCGCCGAGAACCTGATCCTGGACCGCTACGACCAGGCGCCGTTCGCCAAGGGCATCAGCATGAGCCCGGCCAAGGTCCTGGAGAACGCCAAGACCCGGATCGCGGAATTCGACGTCCGCACCCCGTCCGGCTCACTGGCAGCCGGCACCCTGTCCGGCGGCAACCAGCAGAAGGTCGTCATGGCCCGGGAGCTCTCCCGGCCGCTGCGGCTCTTCATCGCCTCCCAGCCCACCCGCGGCGTGGACGTGGGCTCCATCGAGTTCCTGCACAAGCGGATCGTCGCGGAGCGGGACCACGGCACGCCCGTCATGATCGTCTCCACCGAACTGGACGAGGTGATTGAACTCGCCGACCGGATCGCCGTGCTGTACAAGGGCCGGCTGGTCGGGATCGTCCCGTCCGGCACCGGGCGTGACGTCCTGGGCCTGATGATGGCCGGCGTTTCCCCGGACGAGGCCCAGGCCGACGCCGGAGGCAGGCACTCGGCCCGATCCCTTTCTGAAAACCCGGCCGCGAACGCAGCAGAAAACCCGGCCGGCACCCCGGCCGAAAACCCCGCAACGAAGCCGGCCATGAACCCGGCCCCCGCCGCCCCGTCCGTGCAGGAGCCCGGCTCCGGCGCCGTAGGAGACCCCCATGAGTGAGAACACCGAGCCGCGGTCCGCGGCCGCACCGGACCCGGACCAACTTCCGGCATCGCAGGCCACCGACGTGGAGCCTGAACCGCTCGAGGACGATGCAGACTTCGTCACCTCGCTGGACACCGCGGGAGGCGCCCACCAGCCATCGGCCGTTCCGGTCTCGACCCAGAGCGGCGCTCTTCCGGGTGCCCCGGAAGAGGAGTCGCTGCTGCGCAAGATCTTCACCGGCAACGGCATCGTGACCATCCTGGCGGTGCTGCTCGCGCTGATCCTGGGCGGTCTGCTCATCGCCATGACGGACAAGGTTGTCGGCACCACCGCGGGCTATCTCTTTGCCCGGCCCAGTGACTTCCTCATCGCAGTCTGGTCCGCCGCCACAGATTCGTACGTCGCCCTCTTCCAGGGCGCGGTCTTCAACCCCCGCGGGAACGGCGTGGCCGGACAGTTCGCCCCCCTCATGGAGACGCTGACCATCGCCACCCCGCTGATCACCGCCGGCCTCGGCGTCGCCCTGGCCTTCCGCGCGGGCCTGTTCAACATCGGTGCGCAGGGCCAGATCATCATGGCCGGCATCCTCGCCTCGTGGGTCGGCTTCGCGCTGCACCTGCCGCTGGGGATACACCTGCTGCTGGTCCTGGTGGCCGGCGTCATCGGCGGCGCCGTCTGGGGCGGCATCGTCGGCGTGCTCAAAGCCCGGACCGGCGCCCACGAGGTCATCGTGACCATCATGTTCAACTACATCGCACTCTATTTCCTGCGCTACCTGCTCGACACGGACTTGTTCCAGCGTCCGGGGGCGGACACACCGATATCGCCCATCGTGGACCCCAGCGCCGCGTACCCGCTGATCTTCGGCAGCCAGTACCGGCTGCACCTGGGATTCCTGCTGGCCATCGCGGCCACCGTGTTTGTTTCGTGGCTGCTGAACCGCTCCACGCTCGGTTTCGAATTCCGTGCCGTCGGGGCCAACCCCAAGGCGGCCCTGACCGCCGGCATCAACGTCTCCCGGGCCACCATTCTGGTGATGACCATTGCCGGTGGCCTGGCCGGCCTGGCCGGCGTGGCACAGGTGGCGGGCACCGAAAAGGTCCTGACCGACGGTGTCGCGGCAACCTACGGCTTTGACGCGATCACGGTCGCGCTGCTGGGACGGTCCTCGCCATGGGGCACCTTCGCCGCCGGCCTGCTGTTCGGGGCCTTCCGCGCAGGCGCTGTCCAGATGCAGATCCAGACCGGAACTCCGATCGACATCGTGCTCGTGGTCCAGTCGCTCATCGTGCTGTTCATCGCGGCGCCGCCGCTGGTCCGGGCGATCTTCGGACTCAACCCGCGCAAGAAGAAGGCCGCGACCGCCGGCAAAACCAAGCAGGCCGCAACCACCGGAGGTGCCGCATGAGCACAACAGCAACCTCGCCCGTTGAAGGAAAACCACAGCCGGAGAAGAACCACAGGCCGACGGTGTCCGCCAAGCCCGTGACTTGGAAGTTGCCGGTCACGCTTGCGGTTCTGGCCACCATCGCCTTCATCTTCTTCGGACTGCTGGGCCCGCAGGCGAACGCCAAGTTCGGGGTTTCATCCAGCGGAGACTTCTTCCAGCTCCCGGCGATCGAAGTACCCGCGTTCCTGTCCGGCATGGTGCTCTCCCTGATCCTGCTGGTCCTCGCGGGCTACGCCCTGGTCCTGAAGGCGAGAGCGAACCGGCGGCCCCCGCGCTGGGTGCCGGCCGTGTTCACCGTCGTTTTCGTGGTCGCCTTCCTGATCTGGGTGGTGGGCGGCGCGCGGACCCCCAGTATTTCGCTGGCAGGCCTCATCGCCGGATCCGTGACCCTCGCCGTGCCGATCGTCTTCGGCTCCCTCTCAGGTGTGCTGTGCGAACGCGCCGGCGTCGTTAACATCGCCATCGAAGGCCAGCTCCTGGGCGGTGCCTTCACGGCCGCGCTCGTCGCCAGCCTGACGCACAACCCCTACCTGGGCCTGCTTGCGGCGGCCGTGGCGGGCGCCCTTGTGTCGGTGGTGCTGGCAGTGTTCAGCATCAAGTACGTGGTCAACCAGATCATCGTTGGCGTCGTGCTCAACGTCCTGGTCTCCGGGCTCACCGGCTTCCTGTTCACCACGGTGATGCAGTCGGACCCCGAGAAATACAACTCGCCCGCCGAGCTGCCCATCATCGATATCCCGGTCCTGTCCAGCATCCCCGTGATCGGGCCCATCCTCTTCAAACAGTCCGTGGTGGGCTACCTGATGTACGTGGCGGTCATCGTGATCTGGGTCGCATTGTTCAAGACGAAGTGGGGCCTGCGCGTCCGTGCCGTGGGCGAGCACCCGCAGGCGGCCGACACCCTGGGCATCAAGGTCAACGCGACCCGCTTCTGGAACGTCACTCTCGGCGGCGCCGTCGCCGGGATCGGCGGATCGTTCTTCACCCTTGTGGCGATCGACAGCTTCACCAAGGAAATCTCCGGCGGCCGCGGCTTCATTGCCCTCGCCGCCATGATCCTGGGCCGCTGGAACCCGATCGGGGCGTTCTTCGCGGCGCTGCTGTTCGGCTTCGCCGACAACCTGCAGAGCATCGTGACGATCATCGGCACCCCGGTGCCGAGCCAGTTCATGGCCATGCTGCCGTACGTGGTGACCGTGTTTGCCGTGGCCGGGCTCGTCGGCCGCTCCCGGCCGCCGGCCGCTGACGGCATACCGTACATCAAGGGCTGAGAATGGACAGCACCGACGTCGACTGGGCTGCACTCGAAGCCGCGGCAGTCTCCGCCATGAAGAACGCCTATGCGCCGTATTCGAAGTTTCCGGTGGGGGCCGCGGCCCTCACCGGAGACGGGCGGATCGTCAGCGGCTGCAATGTCGAAAACGCCAGCTACGGGCTGACCTTGTGCGCCGAGTGCGCCCTGGTGGGCAACCTGCAGATGACCGGCGGGGGGCGGCTGCGCGCCTTCTACTGCGTCGACGCCGGCGGGAATGTCCTCATGCCGTGCGGGCGCTGCCGCCAGCTGCTCTACGAATTCCGGGCTCCGGACATGGAGCTCATGACCACGCAGGGAATCAAGACCATGGACCAGGTCCTTCCCGATGCCTTTGGCCCCCAACACCTGGAGGAACCCCGGTGACACAAACGACACAGAGCCCCAACAACAGTGAAGCTTTCGACGCCGTCGACATCATCCGCATCAAGCGGGACAAGGGTGTGCTTAGCCCGGCCCAGATCGACTGGACAATCGACGCGTACACCCGCGGCGCCATCGCCGACGAACAGATGGCCGCCCTGAACATGGCCATCCTGCTCAACGGCATGGACCGGGCCGAGATCTCCCGCTGGACGGCGGCCATGATCGCCTCCGGCGAGCGGATGGACTTCTCCAGCCTGCGGCGGCCCGACGGCGGCGTGAAGGCGACGTCGGACAAGCACTCCACCGGCGGCGTCGGGGATAAGATCACCCTGCCGCTGGCTCCGCTTGTGGCGGTGTTTGGCGTGGCCGTGCCGCAGCTCTCGGGCCGCGGCCTCGGCCACACCGGCGGCACCCTGGACAAGCTCGAGGCCATCCCGGGCTGGCGTGCGGCCCTGAGCAATGACGAGATGATGGCCCAGCTCCAGGACGTCGGCGCCGTCATTTGCGCGGCCGGGGCCGGGCTGGCCCCGGCGGATAAGAAGCTCTACGCGCTCCGCGATGTCACCGGGACCGTGGAGGCCATCCCGCTGATTGCCTCCTCGATCATGAGCAAGAAGATCGCGGAAGGCACCGGCTCGCTGGTGCTCGACGTCAAGGTGGGCAGCGGCGCGTTCATGAAGGACGAGGCCCGCGCCCGCGAACTGGCCGAGACCATGGTGGCGCTGGGCAAGGACGCCGGCGTCAACACGGTGGCCCTGCTCACCAACATGAACACGCCGCTGGGCCTGACCGCGGGCAACGCGATCGAGGTCGAGGAATCCGTGGAGGTCCTCGCCGGCGGAGGCCCGGACGACGTCGTCGAACTCACCGTCCGGCTCGCGGAGGAAATGCTGGCATGCGCCGGCATCCGCGACGCCGATCCCCGGGCGGCACTCCGGGACGGCCGGGCCATGGACGTCTGGAACCGGATGATTGAGGCCCAGGGCGGAGACCCGCGTGCCAAGCTCCCGGTCGCCAAGGAATCCGAGGTCATCTACGCCCCGGCCGACGGCGTCCTGGTGGAGCTCGACGCGATGGCCGTCGGCGTCGCTGCCTGGCGGCTCGGCGCCGGACGCGCCCGCAAGGAGGACCAGGTCCAGGCCGGTGCCGGGGTGCGGATGCACGCCAAGCCCGGCGCCACGGTCAAGGCGGGCGAACCGCTCATGACCCTGCTGACGGACACCCCGGAGAAGTTCGAGCGTGCCAAGGAAGCGCTCGAACACGCCGCCGTGATCGCCCCCGAGGGCTCCCGGCCCGCCCAGAAGCTCATCATCGACCGCATCGCCTAACCCCGTTGCCCTATCCCTTATGGCGCCCAAAACCTGGGGATAACAGCCGTACGTGACAGGACAACGGCGGCCGGAGCCGGCGGTACACTGACTCCACAGCAGTACCCGTCAAGCGCAGGCCCGGTTCCGGCCGAGCCTGCGCTTGGATCGATCTGGCCCCGCCGCGCGTTAGGAAGCTGTGCAGGCAATCAACGACTTCATCCTTGCCGCCGCAGGGCAACCCTGGGTCCTCGTCCTGGTTTTCGCCTGCTGCGTGATCGACGGCTTCTTCCCCCCGATTCCGAGCGAATCGGTGGTGGTGGGCCTGGCTGCAGTCGCCGCCACGGCGGGCGTCCCCACCCCTCTGCTCCTGATCGCAACGGCTGCCGCAGGGGCTCTGGTGGGCGACAACATGGCCTACCTGATCGGCCGCGGGACCGGAACCCGGCGCTGGGCGTGGCAGCGCGGCCCGCGCATGCAGGCGGCCTTCCGCTGGGCCGGCCGGGAACTGCGGAAACGGCCTGCCTCACTGATCCTTGTGGCGCGCTTCGTCCCGATCGGGCGGGTGGCCGTTAACCTGACCGCCGGTGCCACTCACTACCCGTGGCGCAGATTCGTCAGCCTGACGGTGCTCTCGGCGCTGCTGTGGGCCAGCTACTCGGTGGGGATCGGCCTGACTGTTGGTCCGTGGTTTGAGAAGAACCACGTGCTGGGAGCGGCAATTGCCATCGTCTGCGCGATCGTCCTGGGCGTCGTCCTGGACCGCGTGATCAGCAGGGTGCGCGGCCGTGCACCGGAGGAACCGACGCATTCCGTGCCGCCCGCCGAGTCCTAGGCGGATTGGCCCGCCCATGGGACACTTAGGAGCGATTTGGGTCACGTTTGTTGGCCGCATGTCGTGCAAAGTTTCGTCCATAGTTCTACCCACTGTCATCGCGAGTACGTTACGGCTTAGTTGTCCGTTCCCAGTCATCAAGGAGGACCACCTGCATGGAGTTCATTAACGAGGCCGTGCTCCATGCCGCTGGCCAGTGGTGGATCTACCCCCTCCTGCTGGTTTTCTTCTTCGTGGACGGCTTCGCGATGGTGGTCCCGAGCGAGACCCTGATCGTTGCCCTGGCGGCGTACTCCGTGCACAGCGGCCAGCCCAACCTGTGGATCCTGGGCCTCACGGCGCTCGTGGGAGCCATGGCCGGCGACAACATGGCCTACATGCTCGGCCGCAAGATTGGCCTCGAGCGGTTCCGCTGGATGCGCAAGCCAAAGGTGCAGAAAGTCTTTGGCTGGGCACACTACGAACTTGAGAAGCGCGGCGCCGTCCTGATCTTCACCGCCCGGTACATTCCGTGGGGCCGCGTCGCCGTCAACTACGTGGCGGGCACGACGGCGTTTCCGCACCGCCGGTTCTTCTTCCTGGACGGCTTCGCCTGCCTGACGTGGGTCGCCTACTCCATCGGCATCGGCGTCCTGGCCAGTTCCTTCCCGTGGCTGCACCACAACCCGTTGCTCAGCGCGGGCATCGCGGTGGTATTCGCCATTGTGCTCGGTGTCCTCATCGACCATCTCCTGCGCTGGTGGCACAAGCGCCTGGGCCGCCACGACACCGGTCCGGTCCCGTCCGAGACCGAATACGTCGCCGAACCGGCCTCCGGTGAGCGTGCTTCCGAGCTGCACGGCACGATGCTGGCCGGTCCGTCCGCTGAGTCCGGAGCGTCCGGAAAGTAGCTTCCGGCGCCCGGCGACCCTATGGTTGGAACGTGACTGAGACTATTCCTGACGCTGCCCCTGACCTCGACTTCGACCTGAAGGGCCTTCCCAAGGTTTCCCTTCACGACCACCTGGACGGCGGACTCCGCCCGGCCACCATCATTGACCTTGCTGAGGCCGTCGGCCACACCCTGCCGTCCACGGACCCCGTCGCACTGGGGGAGTGGTTCCGCGAATCCGCCGACTCCGGCTCCCTGGTCCGCTACCTGGAGACTTTCGACCACACCATCGCCGTGATGCAGACCAAGGAGGGCCTGTTCCGCGTCGCGAAGGAATTCGTCGAAGACCTGGCCGACGACGGCGTCGTGTACGGCGAGGTGCGCTGGGCGCCCGAACAGCACCTGCAGAAGGGCCTGAGCCTGGACGACGTGGTCGAAGCCGTGCAGGCCGGCCTCGAAGCCGGTGTGGACGCCGTGGCAGAGACCGGCCGCGATATCCAGGTGGGTCAGCTCATCACCGCCATGCGCCACGCCGACCGCGGCCAGGAGATCGCCGAACTGGCCGTCCGCCACCGCAACAACGGCGCCGTCGGCTTCGACATCGCCGGCGCCGAGGACGGCTTCCTGCCGTCCCGCTTCAAGGACGCCTTCACCTACCTGGCCCAGCACAACTTCCCTGCCACCGTCCACGCCGGCGAAGCCGCCGGCCTGGAAAGCATCCAGTCGGCCCTCGTCGACGGCCGGGCCCTGCGCCTGGGCCACGGCGTCCGGATCGCCGAGGACGTCACGATCGAATTCGAAGAGGACGAAGAGGCCGCCGACGCCGAAGGCCTCGACGACTCCGTCAACGACACCATCGGCATGGTGACCCTGGGCGAGCTCGCCAGCTGGGTGCGGGACCGTGGCATCGCCCTGGAGATCTGCCCCTCCTCCAACCTGCAGACCGGTGCCATTGCCGGCTTCGGTGAGGGCATCGAAAGCCACCCGCTGGACATGCTTTACCAGCTCGGCTTCAACGTCACCATCAACACCGACAACCGGCTCATGAGCGGCGTGACGCTGACCGACGAGTTCGAACTCCTGGTTGAGACGTTCGACTACGACCTCGATGACCTGCTGGAGCTGACGCTGAACGCGGCCGAGGCCGCCTTCCTGCCGCTCGAGGAGAAGGAAGCCCTGGTCGAATACATCAACGAGGCCTACTCCGATCTTGGCTAACGAGGACACATCACCCGTCCAGGGGCTCGTCGCTTTGATCGCGGCCCTGCGGGAGCATTGCCCCTGGATGGGTGCCCTCACCCACGAGTCTCTCGTGGAGTACCTCCTGGAGGAGGCCTATGAGGTGGCCGAGACCATCGAGACCGGCGCCGGCGACGCGGAACTGCAGTCTGAACTGGGGGACGTCCTGTTGCAGGTGGTGCTCCACGCCCGGCTCGCCGAGGAACGCGGCGCCTTTGACCTGGGCGATGTCGCCCGGGGCCTGAAGGCCAAGATGATCCGGCGCAACCCGCACGTGTTCCGGCCCGACGGCTCGCTGCAGGATTCCTTCCCGGCAACGGTGGAGGAGATCGTCCTGAAATGGGACGCCGTCAAGAAGGCCGAGATGCCCGAACGCGGCCACGTCTTCGACGGGGTTCCCGCCGCGCTGCCGGCCCTCGCACGGGCCCAAAAGCTCCTGGACCGCGCCGAACGCGCGGGCATGGCAGCGGCCGCCGGCCAAACCGCCGGCCAAACCGTCGTTGACCTCCCGGCCGCCGGCCAAACCGCCGTCGACCTCCCGGCCGCCGAGGAGGAACTCGGCGACTTGCTGTTCGGGATCGTGGCCGCTGCCCGGGCCGGCGGGCTCGACGCCGAACGCGCCCTCCGCGGCGCCCTGCGCCGGTTCCAGGACAGCACCGGCCCCAGGCCCTCGGCACAATAGTGCTGGCAGACTGGAGTCGGTACGGTAGCGGCACCATCATGACGTCCGGGGATTGGATAGGTTTCCGTAACTTATCCCGCTCTCGACTACGCTAGTAGCGACGACGACGTCGGCTTTTCCGCTTGATGTTCAGCCAGAGTCCAAGCAGTCAGATTCCCTGCAGATCGCTTCACCCAAAGGAGCATATCCATGGCGCTTATCGATGCCATCCACGCCCGCGAAATCCTCGATTCCCGTGGCAACCCGACCGTAGAAGTTGAAGTCCTGCTCTCGGACGGCCAGATCGGCCGCGCAGCAGTTCCCTCCGGCGCTTCCACCGGCGAGCACGAGGCCGTTGAACTTCGCGACGGCGACAAGGGCCGCTACCTCGGCAAGGGCGTCCAGAAAGCGGTCGACGCGGTCATCGACCAGATCGCCCCGGCCCTGACCGGCTTCGACGCGACCGACCAGCGCAGCATCGACCAGGCCATGATCGACCTGGACGGCACCCCCAACAAGGGCAAGCTCGGCGCCAACGCCATCCTGGGCGTGTCCCTGGCCGTGGCCAACGCCGCCGCCGCCTCCGCTGACCTGCCGCTGTACAAGTACCTGGGCGGGCCCAACGCGCACGTGCTGCCCGTGCCGCTGATGAACATCCTCAACGGTGGCTCGCACGCCGACTCCGACGTGGACATCCAGGAATTCATGATCGTCCCGATCGGCGCCGAGACCTTCTCCGAAGGCCTGCGCTGGGGCGTCGAGGTCTACCACAACCTCAAGTCCGTCCTGCAGGCCAAGGGCCTGTCCACCGGTCTGGGTGACGAGGGCGGCTTCGCGCCGAACCTGCCGTCCAACCGTGCCGCCCTGGACCTGATCCAGGAAGCCATCAAGAACGCCGGCTACACCCCGGGCAAGGACATCGCCCTGGCCCTCGACGTCGCCTCCTCCGAGTTCTTCAAGGACGGCGCCTACCAGTTCGAAGGCAAGGCACTTTCCGCCACCGAGATGAGCGCCTACTACGCCGAGCTCGTGGCCGACTACCCGCTCGTTTCCATCGAGGACCCGCTGGATGAGAACGACTGGGAAGGCTGGAAGACCCTCACCGACACCATCGGCGACAAGGTCCAGCTCGTGGGCGATGACCTCTTCGTCACGAACCCGGCCATCCTTCAGCGCGGCATCGACACCAAGACCGCGAACTCGCTGCTCGTCAAGGTCAATCAGATCGGTTCCCTGACCGAGACCCTGGACGCCGTGTCCCTGGCCCAGCGCGCCGGCTACACCACCATCACCTCACACCGCTCCGGCGAAACCGAGGACACCACCATTGCTGACATCTCCGTTGCCACCAACGCGGGACAGATCAAGACCGGTGCCCCGGCACGCTCCGAGCGCGTGGCCAAGTACAACCAGCTGCTGCGCATCGAAGAGGAACTCGACGACGCCGCACGGTACGCCGGCCGCAGCGCCTTCCCGCGTTTCAAGGGCTAGTTAGCCGCGAAAACCGGTAACCGGTGGCTATGGTTGAAAGACCATGGCCACCGGTTCTTTTTTGGTCCGCTTTTGAAGGAGTGACATGGCAACCCGACGCCCCAATGTTCCCCGGGCTACGCCTGCCGCCAAGGCTGCTGCTGCCAAGCCTGCGGCCACGGGCGTGGGGGCAGCAGCCGACGGCGGCGAGGTCATCCAGGCGGACTTTGGCGGCGCCCGCAGCGGCGCGGCGGCGCCGGACGGCGCTGCGCCTGCCCCGCCACGGGTATCAGCCCCCACAGGCAAGCCGGCCCCGAGCAGCTCCGGCGCCGCATCTGCGGCCAAACCCCGTCCCGCAACAGCCCCGGCAGGAGCACCGGCAAAGCCCGAGAGCCGCCCGGCGGCCGGGAAAGACGGCGCCAAGTCCGGCAGCAGGACCGACGCCAAGACCGGAGGCAAGAACCCGGGCCGGACCGCCGCAGGGGGCCCGGACGAATCCCTGGACCCCGTGCCCGCCAAAGCGTTCTCGGGCCGGCTGCTTGCCTTGGGTGTCGTCATGATTGCCATCACCATCCTGCTGGCCCCCACGGTCAAGATCTTCCTGGACAAACGCGCCGAAATCGCGGCGCTGCAGGCCGACATTGCGGCCAAGCAGACGAAGCAGGAGGACCTCAAACGCCAGGTGTCGCGGTGGCAGGATCCCAACTATGTGAAACAGCAGGCCCGCGACCGCATTAACATGGTTATGCCCGGAGAGACGGGCTACTGGGTATTCGGCAGCGATCTTCCTGCCGCGCAGTCCGGTGGCGCGGCGGGTGCAGCATCAGCACAAGACCCGGCCAACCTGCCCTGGGTGGACGCCCTCTGGGAGTCCATCAGGCGATCGGCAACAGACTAGAAGCGGCGCCCGCCGCCGGGATTGTCCCGCGGACAATCCGGAACAGGGCAGGAAGGTGCCACTCCCGTGGACGAGAACCGAGTGGACCAGAACCGAGCAGCCGGGAACAACGACGGGGCCAAGACCCCGGCACCACGGCACAGGGCAGACGCCCCGGAAGGCTCCCGCCAGCCGTCGCCGCACGATCTCGAGGTCCTCAGCCGCCAGTTGGGCCGGCCCGTGCGCGACGTCGTCGAAATCCCGGCCCGCTGCGTCTGCGGAAACCCGCTCGTCGCCGCCACGTCGCCGCGGCTCAGCAACGGTACGCCGTTCCCCACCACGTTTTACCTCACCCACCCGGTGATCACGTCGGCGGTATCGCGGCTGGAGGCCGCCGGTCTGATGAATGAAATGAACGACCGGCTCGCTGCCGACGCCGGCCTCGCGGCCCGGTACCGGTCCGCCCACGAGGCATATCTGGCCTCCCGTGCCGAGATCGGCGCACGCTCCGGCATCGGGGCCGTTCCCGAAATCGACGGCGTCTCCGCCGGCGGAATGCCGACCCGCGTCAAATGCCTGCACGTCCTCGTGGGGCATTCGCTGGCGGCCGGCCCGGGCGTGAACCCGCTGGGGGACGAATCGATCGCGGCCATCGCCGAATGGTGGACCGTGGAGCGCTGTTACTGCGACGGCGCCTGGGACACTGGCGGGGAGGCCCCGTCCCGGGACCTCAGCCGCCATGGCCCCCAAGGCCTGCCGGAGATCGTGGGCCGGCCCGCGCCGGTCCGCAAGTCCCGCGTCGACGCCGCCGGCGCCGCTGACACGGCCGCCACCGCCGGCGCCGCTGACACGACCGCCACCGCCGGCGCCGCTGAGACGGCCGGTACCACCGGCACGGGGGAGTCCAAGTGACCCGGGTCGCGGCCGTAGACTGCGGCACCAACTCCATCCGCCTGCTGATCGCAGATGTGAGCGCAGGCAGCGCAACAGGGCTGGCCACACCGCGGCTGACCGACATCGTGCGGGAAATGCGCGTGGTCCGGCTGGGCCAGGGCGTTGACTCCACAGGTGAACTGGCCCAGGAAGCGCTCGAGCGCACCTTCGCCGCGACCCGGGACTACGCTGCCCTCATCCGCGAGCACGGCGCCGAAAAGGTGCGCTTCGTGGCCACCTCCGCCACCCGCGATGCCCGCAACCGCCAGGTTTTCGTCGACGGCATCCGCGACATCCTCGGCGTCGAACCCGAGGTGATCACAGGCGACGAGGAAGCCGCGCTGTCCTTCGCCGGCGCCAGCAGTGTCCTGCCCTCCCGCGGGCAGGACCCCGTGCTGGTGGTGGACCTCGGCGGCGGCAGCACGGAGTTCGTGCTGGGCAACGCCGACGGCGTCATCGCGGCCCGCTCGGTCGACGTCGGCTGCGTCCGGATGACCGAACGGCACCTGCGCAGCGACCCGCCCACCGCGGATCAGATCGCAGCCGCGGAGGCCGACGTCGACGCCGCCATCAGCGAGGCGGCACAAACCGTTCCGCTGGAACGCACCACCGCCGTCGTCGGCGTGGCCGGCTCCGTCACCACCATCACCGCGCACGCGCTGCGCCTGCCGGAGTACTCGCCGGCCGCGATCCACGGCACCGAACTGGACCTGGATGCGATCCGGAAAGCCTGCACCGAGCTGCTCGAAATGACCCGGGAAGAGCGGGCCGCGCTGCCCTACATGCACCCCGGGCGGGTGGACGTGATCGGCGCCGGTGGCCTGGTCTGGCGGCGGGTCCTGCAGCGCCTGGCCGAGGTCACTGGCGGGCGCATCACCACGGCCGTGAGCAGCGAACACGATATTCTTGACGGAATTGCCCTCAGCATCCGATGATCCCGCCCCAGCAGCCGTGCCCCAGCGCGCGCCCGTGCCGCTGGTGCATCCGCCGATAGGACCTGAATGACCAGAGCAACAGCCCGGCGCCGCCGGACCGCCTCCGCGTTGATGGCCTTGGCCCTCGCCGGCGGGGCGTCCACGGCGGCGCTGACCCTGGCCGCGCCCGCCCACGCCGACTCCTGGCGGGACAAGGAATACTGGCTCGCCGAGTCCGGCATCACCAAAGCCTGGGACGTTTCCAAGGGAGCCGGGGTCAAGGTCGCCGTGATTGACAGCGGCGTGGACGGCCGGCATCCGGATTTGGGCGGCGTGCTCGCTGGCGGCGCGGACATTTCCGGCGCCGGCAAGGCCAATGGCCAGGAGAGTATCGGCGCCAAACCCGAACACGGCACGCTCGTGGCCACCATGCTCGCCGGGCGGGGGCACCAGGCGCCCGAGGCGACTGCCAAACCGAGCGCCAGCGCAACTGGCCCTGCCGCTGGCCCTGCCGTTGGACCTGACGGAGTTGTCGGCGTCGCCCCGGAAGCGCAGCTGTTGTCCGTCTCCACGTGGCTCGGTTCCGCCAACCCGGGCGGCAAGAGCGACCAGGACCAGATCCCGGAGGCAGTGCGCTGGGCCGTGGACAACGGCGCCCGCGTCATCAACATCTCCCTCGGCAGCACGTCGCCGGAATGGCCGCAGAGCTGGGACGCGGCATTCCTCTACGCCGAACAGAAGGACGTCGTGATCGTCGCCGCTGCGGGCAACCGGGTGGGCGGCAACGTCCAGGTCGGCGCCCCGGCCACCATCCCCGGGGTCCTGACGGTGGCAGGCCTGGACCGCGCGGGCGCGGCCAGCATCGACTCGTCCTCCCAGGGCATCAGCATCGGCGTCGCAGCTCCCGCCGAGGACCTGGTTGGCGGCCTGCCCGGCGGCGGCTACGCCGACTGGGCCGGCACCTCCGGAGCCACGCCCATCGTGTCCGGCGTCGCGGCCCTGATTCGCTCCAAATGGCCCGAAATGTCCGCCAGCCAGGTCATCAACCGGATCGTCACCACGGCCAAGGACGCCGGGGCGCCAGGGAAGGATCCGCTCTATGGCTTCGGCGTGCTGAACGCCGAGGCCGCACTCAAGGCCGATGTCCCGGAAACCAAAGTCAATCCGCTGGGGTCCATTTCGGACTGGATCCGGGTCCACCGGCGCGGAAACCTCGCCACGACGGCACCTGCCGCGGATCCCGCGCCCCCCAGCGCTGCGCCCACCCTGCCCGAAGCGACCGTGCCCGTCGCGGAGAAGCCGTCCCAGCTGGACAGCGCCGTGCCGGCCGCGGTGGTCCTGGGCTTCGGAGCCCTGCTCGTGGGAATCGTTGTGGCCGCCGCGTTCCAGCTGCGGGCCGCCATGCGCACGCCGCCGAAGGACGGCCCGGACGGGCCGGACGGGACCGGCAGGGCCGAACCCGAGGCCGTCAATCCGGTGGACTCCAGCAAGCCGTCATAGTTAGTGAAGGTTTTCACAAACTACTGTATTCTTGAGATATGGCATCCTCCCTTCAGCTCCAGGACCGTCCCAGGGTACTCGTCGTCGGCGGCGGGTACGTCGGCCTGTATGTAGCCCTCAAACTTCAGAAAAAGATCGCGAATGCCGGTGGCATCGTCACCCTCGTGGATCCGCTGCCCTACATGACTTACCAGCCCTTCCTGCCGGAAGTTGCCGGCGGCAACATCGAGGCGCGCCACGCAGTCGTCTCGCACCGCCAGCACCTGAAGCAGACGGAACTCATTCAGGGCCGCGTCACCTCGATCGACCACGCCAACCGCACGGCAGTGGTCGCACCCTCCGACGGTGGCGGCACCTTCGAGATTCCCTACTTCGACGTCGTGCTTGCCGCCGGCGCCATCACCCGCACGTTCCCGATCAAGGGCCTCGCGGACAAGGGCATCGGCCTGAAGACCATCGAAGAGGCCGTCGCCCTGCGCAACAAGGTTCTCGAGCGGATCGAGACCGGTTCCCTCATGACGGACCCCGTTGAGCGCGCCCGCGCCCTGACGTTCGTCGTCGTCGGCGGCGGCTTCGCCGGCATCGAGTGCATCACCGAAATGGAAGACCTGGCCCGCGCCGCGGTCAAGAACAACCCGCGCATCAAGCAGGAGGAAGTCCGCTTCGTCCTGGTCGAGGCGATGGGCCGCATCATGCCCGAGGTCACGGCATCTCAGGCCGAATGGGTCGTCGAGCACCTCCGCAGCCGCGGCATCGAGGTCCTGCTGAACACCTCCCTCGACAACGCCGAGGGTTCCCTGAAGCTCATCAACCTCCCGGACAAGAGCCCGGCCCAGGAATTCGAGACCGACACCCTGGTCTGGACTGCCGGTGTGCAGGCCAACCCGATGGTCCGCTCCACCGACTTCCCGCTCGAGCCGCGCGGCCGCGTCCGTGTCCTGGCCGATCTGCGCATCGCAGGCGACGAGGGCATCATCGAGAACGCCTGGGCAGCCGGCGACGTCGCTGCCGTCCCCGACCTCACGGGCAGCGGCCTGCCGGACGGCACGTGCGTGCCGAACGCGCAGCACGCGCTGCGCCAGGCCAAGCGCCTCGCCAAGAACCTGTGGGCCTCCCGCTGGGACAAGCCGCTCAAGGATTACAAGCACAAGAACCTGGGCGCCGTCGCCGGCTTCGGCGAATGGAAGGGCGTGGCGAACATCAACCTGCTTGGCCGCATCGGCCTCAAGGGCCCGCTGGCCTGGCTGGCACACCGTGGCTACCACGGCATGGCCATCCCCACCGTGGAGCGCAAGATCCGCGTGATCTCCGGCTGGATCTGGGCCTTCTTCCTGGGCCGCGACACCACGCAGCTGATGGATCTGGACAACCCGCGCGGCGCCTTCGTGGCCGCAGCGACGCCGGCCCCGAAGCCTGCCGCTGCTCCCGTTGCCGGCACGCCTGCGGATGCTGCCAAGAACGACGCCGCGAAGAACGGCACTGCCAAGAACGACACCAAGGAAGCTGTTCCGGCCGACTCCAAGTAGCCTGATCTGAGCCTTCGACGGCGGCCGTCCCCCTCAGGGGGAGCGGCCGCCGTTTTCGTGGCGGGCAGCCGCCTCAGGACGCCGGGAGCAGACCGGAGCGCGGGGCCCGCGCCTAGACTGGCTCCATGACAGCTGAAAAGGACCTGCACGCCCTCCTGGCCACCATGCACCCCGAACTGCGCGAGGGCGAATACGTCTACGCCCTGTGGCCGCACGGCAAGCCCCTGGCCGGGGCCATTGCGGCCGCCGTCCGTGAGGCGGAAGGGCTGACCGTCGTGCTGCCGCGGAACGAAGCGGACAGCCTGGGGCTCTCCTGCGATTTCGTCGCGGCCTGGATCACGCTCCAGGTGCACTCTTCGCTGGAGGCGATCGGCCTCACGGCAGCCGTCAGCGCGGCCCTGACCGAGGCGAAGATCAGCTGCAATGTCCTTGCCGGCTTCCACCATGACCATCTGCTGGTGCCGGTGGCGGACACCGAACGGGCGCTGGAGGTACTGCACGAGCTCGTCGCGGCCAACGGGGTGCACAAACCGGCGCCGGAACTGGTGCTGCGCAGCGAGGAACCGGCGGACCGTCCCGCCATCCTCGCCCTCACCGCCGCCGCGTTTGCCATCTCGCCCGCCACCGGAGAGCACATCGACGGCGAACCCGAAGAAGTGAGGCTGCTGGCGCGGTTGTTCGAGTGCCAGGAATACCTGCCGGCGTTCAGTATCGTGGCCGAACTCGACGGCGAAATCGTGGGGCATGTGATCAGCACCCGCGGATGGGTGGACGGGCTGGAGCTGCTCGGCCTCGGGCCGATCGGGGTGGTGCCGCGGCTGCAGCGCCACGGCATCGGCACCGCGCTCATGAACGAGACTGTGGCGCGGGCCAACACCGCGGGGGAGCGGGGCATAGCCCTGCTGGGCAGTCCCGAGTACTACTCCCGCTTCGGCTTTGTTCCGTCCACCTCGCTCGGGGTGGCGCCGCCGGAGGCAGGCTGGGCCGCGCACTTCCAGTTGCTGCCGCTGGCCGTCTGGCCCGGCGGCGTGAGCGGCACCTTCCGCTATTCGGAGCCTTTCGCGGACTGATCCGCCCGGCGACGGGATACCATTGACCGGGCGCCCCAGTAGCCCAATTGGCAGAGGCAGCGGACTTAAAATCCGCGTGTTGTGGGTTCGAGTCCCACCTGGGGCACAAACGAAAAGACCCCCGATTCCTTTAAGTTCAAGGGGAACCGGGGGTCTTTACCCGTCGCAGACCACGGAGGGGCGCCCGGGCCTTGGTGGCTATTTGGAGGCCTAAGACTTTGGCCGCGTAGAACCACACCTGACGGCCACGGTCACGATCGAGAAGGCAGACCTATGATGCTCACCTTACTTCTTCGCAACAGCGCCCCCTAAGTGTTGGGTCTGGTGGTCAGTTGGGTGCTTACGCTACTGCCGTGCTGTCGCGTGCGGCTAGGATTGATGGCGTCTTGTCTAACCGCAGTCTCGAAGCGTAGGTCTTAAATGAGTGATTTCCAACCCATCAAAGTGGCAGTCTTTGGGAGCTGCGTAACGCGAGACAACTTGAATAGGACCTTCAACCCCGGATACAAGGACCTGTTCGACTGCGTTGCGCTGGCCGACCACGTGTCCATGGTCAGCCTCATGAGCGAGCCCATCGACGTGGACCCCGAAATGCTGGACGGGCTGGCGCCCCGAAACTTTAACAACTTGCAGCGGGAGTTCTCTCGGGCGTATCTGGCAGAACTAAAAGAGGCCCAGCCCGAATACCTCATTATGGACTTCTGGCCAGACCTGATCTTTGGTTTTGCCCGACTCGGCACTGGCCAGCACATAACCAACAACGCGTGGTCCACCGTTAACACAGCCTTCTACAAGTCCCAGGACGTTGATGTGTACCGCATCCAGAGCCAAACTGACGCCTTTATGGAAGCGTGGACCGACGCAATTGACCGCTTCATGACCTACGTAAAAGAGATATGCCCGCAAACGCGAGTCATCGTTCATCGTTCACGCAACGTGGCGACGTGGGTGGACAAATCCGGCGCCACCCACGAGTTCAACCCGTGGGCTGTGTCCATGAACTCGCATTGGGACGCGATGGACGACCACCTAGCCGCGAATTTCGACGTCGACTGTATTGACGTGATGCCTGACGGTCTCCAAAGCTTCGAAGGTCATCCCTGGGGCAAGTTCCCCGTTCATTACACGTTCAACTACCATGCGTTGTTCTTGACGCGACTTGCCAAAATCGCGCTGCGCGACCGAAGCTTAGATTCAATCCCACAGGATCCGACGCGAACCCCTAGGCATAGAGCAGATTAACCGTAACCGCAGCCTGGATTGCCCGATGGCATCGTTCACCCTCGACGGGGAAACCTACGAGTACCTCCGGCCCGATCCCGCTCACCCCGCGGAGGAGTCGCTCTCGTGGGAGGACGGTAGCTACCCGAAAGTCGTGGCGAGCGTCTCCCGCTGGCGGGCAGTGCCACAGTGGACGTCTACGCCGTCGCCGTAAGGGGGACCGTCCTACGTCCTCGTCTCCTGGTGCGACGACGCCGGCCACACACTGGGCGGTGTTCCCGTCCCGGGGAGCCGTTCCGGGCCGTCGCCCCCGACAAAACAGCCGTCGCAACCGTCCAGATTTCCTCTATGCAACGAGTGTTATAAGGATGTGACCGTAGTCACTTATTTTCACGTCGAAATTGCACTAGCTTGAAGTGGAATCAGGAACACCTGATCTTTCGCGTCAAAGGCCGTTCGCACCTTTAGATCGAGGAGCTTGTACATGACTTCACTCCCCCGGGTTGCGCCCCGCGTCGCTAAGCTCACCGTGCTTAGCCTCGGCGTCGCCCTTTTGGCTACGGCTTGTGGCGGGTCACCCGCCCCGAGTTCGTCGGGATCCAGCTCAGCCGCGGCCGCGGGAATCGCGTGCCCGGCACCCAGCGCCACCGGTGGCGGTACCAGCGCCGCCGGCGAAACGGGCACTGTGCCCGCTTCGGCCACCACCACCCCCACGCCCCTGAAGATCGGCTCGCTCCTGCCGACGACGGGTTCGCTGGCCTTCCTCGGCCCGCCCGAAATTGCAGGTGTTAACCTCGGCATCAAGGAGGTCAACGATGCCGGCGGCGTCCTGGGCAAGCCGGTAGAGGTCATCCACCGTGACTCCGGCGACACCAAGACCGACATCGCCACCCAGTCCACCACGGCACTGCTCGGACAGGGCGTCAGCGCAATCGTCGGCGCCGCCTCCTCGGGTGTCTCCAAGACCGTGATCAACCAGATCACCGGTGCCGGCGTCGTCCAGTTCTCCCCGGCCAACACCTCCCCGGACTTCACGGCGTGGGATGACAAGGGCCTCTACTGGCGCACCGCGCCCTCGGACGTGCTCCAGGGCAAGGTCCTCGGCAACTACATGGCCACCTGTGGCGCCCAGACTGTCGGCATGATCGTCCTGAACGACGCCTACGGAACCGGCCTTGCAAAGAACGTCCAGGCAGCTTTCGAGGCGGCCGGCGGCAAGGTTGTTGCCCAGGAGCTGTTCAATGAAGGCGATTCCCAGTTCAGCAGCCAGGTGGACAAGGTTCTGGCCGCCAAGCCGGATGCCATTGCCCTGATCACCTTCGACCAGGCCAAGAGCATCGTTCCGCTGATGACGGGCAAGGGCGTCAAGCCGACCCAGATCTTCATGGTGGACGGCAACATGTCCGATTACAGCAAGGACTTCCAGGCAGGAACCCTGAAGGGCGCCCAGGGCACCATCCCGGGTACCTTCGCCAAGGAGGACTTCAAGAAGAAGCTCCTGGGGATTGACCCGGCGCTGAAGGACTACAGCTACTCCGGCGAGTCCTACGACGCAGTGAACCTGATCGCACTGGCTGCCGAGGCCGCCAAGAGCACCAAGGGCACCGACATCGCAGCCCAGCTCAAGGCTGTCTCTGAGGGTGGAGAGAAGTGCAACACCTTCCCCTCCTGCGTCACCCTGCTCCGCAACGGTAAGGACATCGACTACGACGGCCAGTCCGGCCCCGTAACGTTCTCCGACGCCGGCGACCCGACGGAAGCCTACATCGGCATCTACGAGTACCAGGATGACAACACCTACAAGCCGGTCAAGGAGGAATTCGGCAAGCTGTAAGCCGCTTCCCCCGACTAACAGAAGACCCCCGTCCAGTCCGGACGGGGGTCTTTTGTGTGCGGGGGAGAGCGGGGGCGGAGCGTCAGGACCGCGGAACCGGACGCGGTTGCGGAACCGGATTTGCGCTGTGGATTCGGACAGGGGCGGCGTGGATCCGAGGTGCGCCGGTCCCAAACCGCCGTGAAAACGTGGCTCAAACGAAGGGCGACGGAGGCAGGCGCTTGTGAAACGCCGTTGTTGGGGGGCCCGCCGGGTGGGCCCACGGCGGCAGGGATCCCTGCCCGAGCTAGCGAGGGGAGGGGGCCGCCGGGTGGGCCCACGGCGGCAGGGATCCCTGCCCGAGCTAGCGAGGGGAGGGGGCCGCCGGGGAGGGACGAGCGCAGGCGCCGAGCAAGCGGCAGCAGAGGCGACCGGAGGTGACTGGAGATGCCGTGGGGCCACGGAATGTTGTAGCCCGCCGCCGGGCACGCAGAAGGGCCGCCACCGGCTGGTGACGGCCCTTGCGGGGAGATACTGCCCGGAGCGCTATTCGACAGTGTCTGCGAGTGTCCCCAGATAGAGCTGGATGACCTTGGGATCCTTCATGAGCTCCCGGCCAGTACCGGTGTACGCGTCCTTGCCCTGGTCCAGCACGTAGGCGCGGTCGCAGATCTGCAGGCAGCGGCGCGCGTTTTGTTCCACCATGATGACGGAGACGCCGGCCCGGTTGATCTCGTGGACCCGGAGGAAGGTCTCATCCTGCTTGACAGGGGAGAGGCCCGCGGAGGGCTCATCGAGCAGCAGAACGGCCGGGTCCATCATGAGGGCCCGTCCCATGGCGACCATCTGGCGTTCGCCGCCGGAGAGCGAGCCGGCACGCTGGGCGCGCCGTTTGGCGAGCTCCGGGAACAGTTCGGAGACAAAGTCGAACCGTTGGGCGAAGTCCTTGGGCCGCTGGAACATGCCCATCTGCATGTTTTCCTCGATGGTCAGGGCGGCGAACACGTTGTTGTTCTGCGGAACGAAGCCGACGCCCTTGCTGACCAATTTGTTGGCCTTGAGCCCGGTGATGTCCTGCCCGCGGACCACCACCGAGCCGGAGTGGACCTTGACCAGGCCAAACATGGCCTTCAGCAGCGTGGACTTGCCGGCGCCGTTGGGGCCGATGATGCCGATCAGCTCACCCTTGCGGGCCTCGATGCTGCAGCCGTTGAGGATATTGACGCCGGGGATGTAACCAGCCACCAGATCGGTGACCTTCACGACCGAGTCGCCATCGAAGGCGGGCTGGGCGGCCGGTGCCGCGCTGGTGGCGCTCATTCTTTGTCCTTCTCTGTGCGGTTTGGCTCTTCGGCGCGGTTCGGCTCTCCGGCGCTGCGGCGGCCGCGCGTCGTCCCGTTCGCCGCCTCCTCCGCCTCGGTGGTGAGGACGTCGGCGGAGATGATGCCGGCGTTTTCAGTGCCGACAATCGATTCCTCGTCGGCGACCAGCTCCGCGGCCAGTTCCTTGATGCCCTCGGCGTCGCCGAGATCGACGTCGTGGTGGGCGCCGAGGTAGGCGTCGATCACGGCGGGGTTCTTCATGACTTCGGCGGGAGGCCCTTCGGCCACGATCTTGCCCTCTGCCATCACCACCACCCAGTCGGCGATATGGCGGACCATGTTCATGTCGTGCTCGACGAACAAGACGGTCATGCCCTCGGCCTTGAGGTTCTTGATGTGGTCCAGCAGCGACTGCGTCAGCGCAGGGTTGACGCCGGCCATCGGCTCGTCGAGCATGACCAGCTTGGGCCGCACCATGAGGGAGCGGGCCATTTCCAGCAGCTTCCGCTGCCCGCCGGACAGCGACGCCGCGTAGTCGTCCCTCTTGGCGTCCAGTTTGAACTTCTCCAGCAGCACGTTGGCTTCCTGGGTGATCTTCTTTTCCTGGCCGCCCCAGATGCCCTTGAACAAAGCCTTGGACAGGCGTTCGCCGGACTGGCTGGAGGCGCCGAGGCGCATGTTCTCCATGACGGTGAGCTTGCCCATGACCTTGGTGAGCTGGAACGTGCGCACCATCCCCATCCGGGCAACCTTGTACGAGGAGACGCCGGCGATGTTGTTGCCCTCGAACTGCCATGTACCCGAGTTCGGGGTATCGAATCCCGTCAGCAGGTTGAACAAGGTGGTCTTGCCGGCGCCGTTGGGGCCGATCAGTGCGGTGATCTTGTGCCGCGGGATCTCGAGGTACTGGACGTCGACGGCGTTGATGCCGCCGAAGGTGCGGGTGACGTTTTCTGCCACCACGATCGGATCACGCTTCTTGCAACCGGGCGCGATCTCGCCGGCGGCGATCGGACGGTTGTCCGTCATGTAGTCGATCTCTTCCGATGTGCGGGGTTCGTCCCGTGACTCTTCGCTTGGAATGCTCATGCGAATGCCAGCTCCTTCTTATTGCCGAGAACGCCCTGGGGCCTGAAGATCATCAGCAGCATGAGCGCCACGCCGACCAGGATGTAACGCAGCTGCCCGGCCTGGACCGTGTTCAGCCACGTGATGGTGCCGGACTCGATCAGGCCGTAGAGGATGCCCTGGGTGAGCGAGAGCACCACCCAGAAGATCATCGCGCCGACCACCGGGCCGAGCACAGTGCCGAGCCCGCCGAGCAGCAGGCAGGTGTAGAGGAAGAACGTCAGTTCCGTGCCGTAGTTGGCAGGCTGCACCGCACCGCGGGGAATCGTGAAGATCATGCCTGCCAGGGCACCGAGCGCGCCGCCGATGATCAGGGACTGCATCTTGTAGGCGTACACGTTCTTGCCGAGCGAGCGGACGGCGTTCTCGTCCTCGCGGATGCCCTTGAGTACCCGGCCCCAGGGGCTTCGCATCAGCAGCCAGACCAGGGTGCAGAAGAGGGCCACAACTGCCCAGGCGACCACCCGGATGAAGAAGTCGCGGTTGTTCATGCCAACGTACGTCCCCGGCGGGAAGGGGTTCATGGCGTAGAAATCGCCCTCGAAGGCGGCCAGGCCGTTGGCCGAGCCGGTGATGGCGGTCAGCTGGTTGGTCGTGACGATGTAGCGCACGATTTCGGCCGCCGCGATGGTCACGATGGCCAGGTAGTCCGCCCGCAGCCGCAGCGTCGGGATGCCCAGCAGCAGGGCGAAGATGGCGGAGGCGACGACGGCGATGAGCAGTCCGACGAAGAACGGCACATGGAACGTCAGGGTGGAGATGGCGAAGCCGTAGGCTCCCACTGCCATGAAGCCGGCCTGGCCAAAGTTGAGCAGGCCGGTGTAGCCGAAGTGAACGGCGAGGCCGAGTGTGGCCAGCGCGTAGGCAGCTGTCGTCGGGCTGAACAGTTCGCCGGCGGCGCTGGAGAAAATGAATCCGAAGTCCATGGCTGTCTCCTAACCCACGCGCTCTTTGCGGCCCAGAATGCCCTGAGGGCGGAACAAGAGGACAACAATCATGATGAACAACGCTCCCACGTATTTGAGGTCGGCTGCGAGGCCGAACACGGTGGTCAGCTCAACGAAGATGCCGACGATGATGGAACCGACCAGGGCGCCCCAGACTGTGCCGAGGCCGCCGAGGGTGACGCTGGCGAAGATGAGCAGCAGGATCTGCGAGCCCATGTCGAAGGTGACGCCGGGACGGTAGTAGGCCCAGAGGATGCCGCCGAGGGCGGCGAGCATGCCGCCGACCACCCAAACGATTCGGATGACGGAGTCGACGTCGATGCCGGAGGCCGCGGCCAGCGCCGGGTTGTCGGCCACCGCACGGGTGGCCTTGCCGAGGCGGGTCTTGAGCAGGACGACGCCGAGGGCGGCGATCACGACGGCGCTGACGAGGAGGGACAAGAGGTTGTTGGGCGAGATGGAGATCGGGCCGATCAGGATTTCCACGCTCTGGGCGAACGGCAGTTGCTGGGTGGCGCCGCCGAAGTAGAACTGGATGATGTAGCGCACGGACAGGGCCAGGCCGATGCTGACGATCATCATCGGAACAAGCCCCGTTCCGCGGCGCCGCAGGGGTTTCCACAGGCCCGCGTCCTGGACGTAGCCGAACAATCCGCCGCCGATGACGGCCAGGAGGACGGCCAGCCAGAACGGCAGGTGCATCTGGTTGAAGGCGAACACCAGTACCGCGCCGAGGGTGACCATTTCTCCGTGGGCGAAGTTGGTCAGGCCGGTGGTGCCAAAGATCAGCGACAGGCCCACGGACGCGAGGGCGAGCAACAGGCCGAAGCTCAGGCCTGCCACCAGCCGGTTGAGCAGGTTTTGCATGAAGTTCTGCTGCTCCACGACAATGCCCTTGCCAAACGTGAAGATGACGGAGAGGTTTGAGGTCTGGCTGAAGGTGACGTTGCGGGGGTTCTCCTGGCCCTCGGCCAGTTTGATGCCCTGCGGAAGCGTGGACTCATCGAGTTTGACCTCGTAGGTTCCCTGGGTGGGGACGCCGATGGTCCAGGCGCCGTTGGCTCCCGATTTCGTGGTTCCCGTGAAATCCCCGCTCGTGGCGGTGATGGTCACCCCGGGGATCGGTGCGCGGTCGTCGCCGCGCAGGAAGCCGCTGATGCTGTTCGTGAACTGGGTGGCCGACGGGGATGGTGTCGGCGAGGGGGTCGTAGCGCTGGACGCCGGGGCCACGATGAGTAGTAGCGCAGCCATGGCGGCGAATACTGCCCCCACAGACCTCAGTAGTCTGCCGCGCCGTCTCTGCGACAGGCCGCTCGTTGTGCTTCTCAAATTGAAAACCTCCACATGGGGGTGCTGTGGGTTGCGCCTTTGCAACCGTTGCGAACGGTCAGGGGACGAGCGTCTGGCACTACGATCATGTGTTGTGATGTCCGTCACCCTGTGTGGCCTATGCTACAGCCCGGGCGACCCAAAGAATGCCGCTGCGAGCAGGGAGAACGTCGCGATCGGGTAACAACCGTGTAGCGCCGCCGACACCTTGGTGTAGCCCAGCTAAAGAAAACTTTTGTTGATTCCGAGTATGCCTAAACAGTGGCCGGCCCGGCCCCCAATTCGCCGGGCCGCCCGGGGCAGGCGCGGGCGGCCGGCCACGTCCGCTCCGGCCCGCGGAACCGGCACCCCCAAGCTTTTTCCAAGCCCGCCAGCATTATGGTGCGAAGAGCGCCGGAACCCGAGTCCGTTCGTCCCGGAATCCGGCCGGCGCCGATGGCAGGGGCCGATCGTGGAGGGCCGACTGATGAACCGGGTGGTTAAGCTGTGCCTCGCGGGTTCGCTTGTACTGGCGATCCTGGGCCTCCCGGCGCTCAGCCTGGGCCCCGAAACCGCCGGGGCGCAGGCCTGCGTTCCCTCCACGGAGGCACTCAGGGACCCCTATCCGGGGATCCAGGCGGCGGCATCCAGCTTCGAGGCAGGCACCCTGGACGGCTTCGGCATTTCCGCGGCCGGGACGGGGAACGCCTCGGTGTCCACCGGGCTCTCGCACTCCGGGAACTGTGCCGCCCTCCTGCACACCACCGCGGTGCCGGGCTCCATCGCCAGGCTGACGGTGGGCCTGACCCCCGGGGCCACGGAGGCATTTGCGGACGGCTGGTTCAACATCGCCGCCGAAGGGATGGCGGGAAACAATGTTCCCTACTTCCGGTTCTTTGCCGGCGGAGTCCGCGTCCTGGATGTTTTCCGGCAGAACATTTCCCATGAACTCGTGCTCCGTACTTCGTCACCCGCAGGGTTCGCCTACACCACCTTGCGGCGGGACGTCCCGACTGACTCCTGGCACCGGCTGGTCATGCACGTGGTCCCCAACGGCCCCGGGACCAACGTCCAAATCTGGTGGGACGGGCGTTCGGTCTACGCCGGCACTGTCAGTATTTCCGCGACGACGCTCGACACGCTCCAGCTTGGCTCCGAACACGATCAGCAAATGGCCGACATCTATATCGACGACGTCATTGTCAACAGCGGCACGGGAACGCCGGCGCCGGTTCCCGGCCCGCTCCCCGAGCCGAAGGGTGCCCCGTCGCAGCGGTTCGACGATTTCCACGGTGACGGACAGTCCGGCCTGCTGGCGGCCGGTGCTGTCACGAGCCGCGCTGTCACGAGCCGCACTCTCGCGAGCCGCACTCTCGCGAGCCGCACCGGGAGGCCGGCGTCCGCGGACATGGTAGGCCTGAAAAACCCGCTGACCTAGATCACGGTTCGGTTGCGGCGGTCCCCGGGGGGAACTATCCCTCCCTGTCAGCCGTGGGAATTGGTAGCGTGACTATATAAAATCCCATTTCGTCTAGTCCGCATCGCACCGGAACATCACCCACCCCCTTATTTTGGAGGACACCCGCAATGGCACATGGCGGAAACCCGATCTTCAGCGGAAAGAATTTCCGCGAAGCCACCCAGGCACCGCCTGCCCCGCAGGCCCCGTACGGTCAGAACCCGTACGGCCAGAACCCGTATGGCCAGACCGCTTACGGTCAGGCCCCGGGCCAGGGCGGGTGGAATTCGGCCCAGCAGGGCATGTCCCAGGAACAGCTCCAGGACCTGTACAACCGCCCGGCGGCCGGGCCGGCTGACATTGGCCGGATGACGTACGACGACGTCATCGTCAAGACCGCCGGGTGCCTCGGCATCCTGGTAGTCGGCGCCGCAGTGGCGCTCGCCGTCCCGCAGGGCACCGGATCCATGCTGATGATCCTCGGAGCCCTCGGCGGCTTCGCCCTCGCAATGGTCAACACCTTCAAGAAGCAGCCGTCACCCGGACTGATCCTGGCCTACGCCCTGCTCGAAGGGTTCTTCCTCGGCGGCCTGACCCGCATCCTTGACAACCTGTTCCCGGGAGTCGGCATCCAGGCCGTCGTCGGGACGCTGTCCGTCTTCGCCGTGACGCTCGTGCTGTTCAAGAGCGGCAAGGTCCGGGCGACGCCCAAGCTCATGCGGTTCTTCATGATCGCCCTGATCGGCTATGCGGTGTTTGCGCTCGTCAACGTCGTCATGATGATGACCGGGGCCGTGACCACGCCGTTTGGCCTGAGCACCAGCGTGGAGATCATGGGTATCCCGCTCGGCGTCTTCATCGGCTTCCTGGCGATCGGCCTGGCCGCCTTCTCCCTGATCATGGACTTCACGTCCATCGAGGCGGCCATCAGCGCCGGAGCCCCGCAGCGCTTCTCCTGGACCGCAGCCTTCGGCCTCACGGTCACGCTGGTCTGGCTCTACGTCGAGATCATCCGGCTCCTGGCCATCCTGCGCGGCGACGACTGACCGGCGTCGTTCCTGAACGACCCTGATTTCCCGCGAGGAGCCCCGCCCGATGGCGGGGCTCCTCTCGCGTATGCGGCTCAGCAGGAAGCCGTCAGCTGAGCCGCTCGAACACAACCGCCATGCCCTGGCCGCCGCCCACGCACAGCGTGGCCAGTCCCAAAGAGGCGTCGCGGGCGCGAAGCCCGTTGATCAGCGTGGTGGTCATGCGTGCGCCGGTCATCCCGAAGGGGTGGCCGAGGGCAATGGCGCCGCCGTGGACATTGAGCATCTTCGGATCGATGCCGAGCTCCCGGGCGCTGGCCACCACCTGGACCGCGAAGGCCTCGTTGAGCTCCACAAGGTCGATGTCCCCGATGGTCAGCCCGGCGATCGTGAGCGCCCGGCGCGTCGCTTCCACCGGCCCCATCCCCATCAACTCCGGGGACAGGGCGCTGACACCGGTGGAGACGATCCGGGCAAGCGGCTCGAGGCCCAGTTCGCGGGCGCGAGAATCACTCATGACCACGACGGCGGCGGCCCCGTCGTTGAGCGGGCACGCGTTCCCGGCCGTCACGGTGCCGTTGCTGCGGAAAACCGGCTGCAGGGCGCCGACCGCCTCTGCTGTCACACCGGGACGCGGTGAATCGTCGCGGTCCACCACCGAGCCGTCGGCGCGGGTATACGGCGTGATTTCGCGGGCGTAGAACCCGGAAGCGATGGCCGCCTCGGCCCGGTTCTGGCTGAGCACCGCCCAGGCGTCCTGCTCTTCACGGGTGATGCCGTAGCTTGTGGCGACGTTCTCCGCCGTCTGGCCCATGGCGATGTACACGTCCGGCATCCGGCCGCCCAGCCGCGGGTCGGTCCACGGCGTGTTGGCGGCCGCGCGGGCCTCGGTGCGTTTCCGGGACGCCTCAAAGCGCGGATTGTGCGTGCTGGCGTCGGTCTCGCCGGCACCGGCCCAGTCCCGGTAGCGGGACACCGCCTCAACCCCGGCGGCCACGAACGCCTGGCCTTCGCCGGCCTTGATGGCGTGGAAGGCCATCCGGAGCGTCTGCAGGCTGGAGGCACAAAAACGGTTGATGGTGGCGGCCGGAACGTTGTCCAGCCCGGCCAGGATGCTGACCACACGCGCCATGTTGGTGCCGGCCTCGCCGCTCGGCTCGGCGCACCCCAGATAGATGTCGTCCAGGCCGTGGCCGGGCCCGGCGGCGGCGTCGAACGCAGGAATCCCGGCGAGGGCCGCCGTGATCATGGCCGCGGCGAGATCGTCCGGCCGTTCGTGTCTCAGGGAACCTTTGAACGCGCGGCCGATCGGGCTCCGGGCAGTAGAAACGATGACAGCTTCTGGCATGCGCCCAGACTACGCCCCGCCTAGGCCAGCCGCATGGCTCCGGCCGCGGGGCTGACGCTGAAGATCTCCGGCGCGGCATACCCGGCCCGGGCGAAGGCACGTTCGACGGCGGAGCGCACCTGTTGCGCCGATCCCGCCGGGGTCAGGGCGATCGCGGAGCCGCCGAAGCCGCCGCCGGTCATGCGGGCGCCGACCGCGCCGGCCGACCGCGCCGTGTCCACGGCAAGGTCCAGCTCCGCGCAGGAGATCTCGAAGTCATCGCGCATCGAGGCATGGGACGCGTCGAGCAGGGGGCCGATGGCGGCCGGGCCCCGGGTGTCCAGCAGCTCCACCGTCTGCAGCACGCGCTGGTTCTCGGTGACCACGTGCCGGAGCCGGCGGAAGGTCTCCTGGTCCAGAAGCCCGCTGGCCTCCTCGAGGTCCTCGAGCCCGACGTCGCGCAGCGCCCGCACGCCAAGGACCTCGGCGGCGAGTTCGCACGACTCCCGGCGGGCCGCATAGCCGCCGTCGGCGTGGGAATGGGAAACCCGGGTGTCGATAACCAGCAGCACCAGTCCCGCGGCATCGGCGTCGAACGGCACCAGCCGGACACTCTGGTCCCGGCAGTCGAGGAAGACGGCGTGGCCGGCCGTGGCCCGGAGCGAGGCGGACTGGTCCATGATGCCGGTCGGCGCGCCGACGAAGTCATTCTCCGCCCGCTGGGTGGCCAGGACCATGTCCTGCACGGAGAGGCCGGCGTCCATGAGCCCGTTCAGCGCCGAAATCACGGCGCATTCGATGGCGTGGGAGGACGACAGGCCGGCCCCTCGCGGAACCTCGGAATCCAGGAGCAGGTCCACGCCGGGAACCTGAAGTCCCCGTTGCTGCAGGGCCCAGATGACCCCGAGCGGGTACTTTGTCCAGCCCCTGGCGCTGGCGCGGGCCAGCGAGCCGGTCTCCGCGGTGGTCAGCCCCTGGTTGCCGAACGTGGAGAGCATCCGCACCGTGGAATCCGGCCGGACCCGGACGGCAACCCGGGCCGCCCGGTCGATGGCGAACGGCAGGACGAAGCCCTCGTTGTAATCGGTGTGCTCGCCGATGAGGTTGACCCGCCCCGGTGCCTGCCACACGCCGTCGGGCCGGGCGCCGAAGACCGTCTCAAACCGGGCGGCGAGCCCGCGGCCGTCCAGGGGTGGATTCATGGCCTGGCTCCTGCGCTGCTGGAATTCATGGGTCCAAGGTATACGGGTTCGCGGGGTTGTTTGTGTGGTGCGGGCTGTACGGTGGTCACCATGGATCTCTCAGCGACACCCCCGGCATCCGGCACTGTATCCGCCGCCAATGACACGATGCGCAGGTACGCGTCCGGCCGGCAGTACGAGCTCCGGCGCGGCGACGCCCTGGCAGTCGTCACCGAACTCGCCGCCGGCCTGCGGCTCTACAGCCGCGGAGACACCGCCCTGACGGAAACCTACGGGGATGCCGACATTGCGCCCGGTGCCACCGGAATCACGCTGGCACCCTGGGCCAACCGGGTGGAGGACGGCGTCTGGCACCTCAACGGCAAGAAGCTGCAGCTGGACATCACCGAGGTCTCCCGCAATAACGCCAGCCACGGTTTGCTGCGGAACTCCTCCTACGATCTCGTGGACGAGGACGAGTTCTCCGTAACCCTGGAGGCGGCGGTTTTTCCGCAGCACGGCTACCCGTTTCTTCTGCGGCACCGGGTCCGCTACGAACTGGCCGAGGACCTGGGGCTGGTGGTGCGCCAAACCCTGATCAACGACTCCCAGGACCGCGCGCCGTTCGTGCTCGGCGCCCACCCGTACCTGCGGCTGGGCGACGTGCCCAGCGAGGACCTCACCGTGAGTGTGGACGCCCGGACCAGGCTGGTCGCCGACGGCCGCCTCATCCCGCGCAGCAGTGAACCGGTCAGCGGCGACTTCGATCTGCGCGGCGGGCGGCCGGTGGGGACCCTGGACCTCGATTCGGCCTACACGGACCTGGAGTTCGACGGCGGCGTCGCCCGGCACACGCTGCGCTCACCCGACGGGCGGACGGTGAGCCTGTGGCAGGACGCGGGTTGCGGGTATGTCCATGTCTTCGTGACGACGGAATTTCCGGGCCGGTCGAAGGCGGTAGCGATCGAGCCGATGACCGGTCCCGCCAACGCGTTCAACAGCGGCGAGGGCCTGCGCTGGCTCGCGCCGGGGGAGCAGTTCTCCATGACCTGGGGCATCTCCGCCTCGCTGGCGGCCGCTGCCGGCTGACGCTATGGGCTGACCCCGCAGGCCGACCCCGCAGGCCGACCCCGCAGGCCGACCCGGCGGGCTGACCCCGGGAACGGCCTCCGGGCCGGCGCCTCGGCCGTCGCCCGGGGCCGTCGCCCCGTGCCGGTTGCTGGCTGCTGGTTTCTGGTTTCCTATTGGGCGTCGCCTACGGAATCATGGGGCTATGACGCCAGCTGAGGACGCCGCACCTGCCACAAGCCCCTCCTATTCCGCGGCCGGGACCGGCGCACGTGCCGGGGCCCGGGTACGGACCGACCGGGAGATCGACCAGGACATTCCCTACGGCGTGCGGATCGCCGCCGCCTGGGCGTGGCGCGGCGGGCTGATCCTGCTCGTGATCGGGCTGCTGGTCTGGCTGCTCAGCCACGTCAGCTTCCTCATCATCCCCGTGATGGTGGCCGCCCTCCTCTCGGGGCTCCTCAGCCCCGCAGTGCGCTGGATGGCCAACCGGCGCGTGCCCAAGGGGCTCGCCGTCGCCATCACGGTGCTCGGCTTCATCGGCCTCATCGTCGGTGCCCTGACCCTGGTCGGGCGCCAGCTCATGCAGGGCTTCGGCGAACTGTGGTCCCAGGCGCTCACGGGCGTGCAGCAGGTACAGACCTGGCTGTCGGAAGGCCCGCTGCACCTAACGGCCGCCCAGATCGACAAGTACATCGAGGACGCCACTGCTGCCCTGCAGAACAACAGCAGCAGCATCCTCAGCGGGGCTCTGACGTTCGGGAGCACCGCCGGGCACTTCGCCGCCGGCCTGGTCCTGGCGCTGTTCATCCTGATCTTCTTCCTGCTCGAAGGCGACAGGATCTGGGCCTTCCTCGTCAGGCTCATGCCCCGGAAGGCGCGCCGGGCCACGGMCGGCGCGGGCCGGCGCGGCTGGACATCCATGGTCAGCTACGCACGCATCCAAATGTTCGTCGCCTTCGTGGACGCCGTGGGAATCGGCGTCGGCGCCGCCATCATCGGCGTGCCGCTCGCGCTGCCGCTGGGCGTGCTGGTCTTCCTCGGCTCGTTCATCCCGGTGGTCGGCGCGCTGTTCACCGGCGCGATCGCCGTGCTGCTGGCGCTGGTCGCCAACGGGCCCGTCAACGCCCTCATCATGCTGGCGATCGTGCTCGGCGTCCAGCAGCTCGAAAGCCACATCCTGCAGCCCCTCGTCATGGGCAAGGCCGTCTCCCTCCACCCCGTCGCCGTGATCCTGTCCGTCGCGGCCGGCTCCTACCTCGCCGGGATCCCCGGCGCCTTGTTCTCCGTTCCGATCCTTGCCGTAGCAAACTCGTCGATTCGCTACATTGCGGGCAGAACGTGGGAACATGATGAAGTGTTGGCAACCGCGGGAGCCGGGGGCGGTTCTGCCCCCGAACCCGGCGCAGACACCACCTTCACAGACGTCCACCTGCCGGGCGCAAACCCCGGCGGCGAGGGCGCCGCACCCAACAGCGGTGCTCCGGGCAGCGATGCCGGACGGGGCACCGACGCCTGATCCAAAGAAGGAGAACAGTTCGTGAATACCCTTGAGAGCCTGCCCGTCACGCTGGACGATGTCCTGGAGGCGCAGAAGCTGCTCGACGGGATTATTACGCGGACGCCCGTGGAATCATCGCGGGCCCTCGGCAGCACGGTCGGCGGCGAGGTCTTCCTCAAGTGCGAAAACCTGCAGCGCGCCGGCTCCTTCAAGGTCCGCGGCGCCTACGTGCGGATGGCCAAGCTCTCCGACGCCGAAAAGAAGCGCGGCGTCGTGGCGGCCTCTGCCGGAAACCACGCCCAGGGCGTGGCTGTCGCAGCCAAGAGCCTGGGCATCAAGGCCCGGATCTACATGCCGCTCGGCGTCGCATTGCCCAAGCTCGCCGCCACCCGCAGCCACGGCGCCGAGGTGGTGCTGCACGGCCACAACGTGGACGAGGCGCTGGCGGAAGCCAAGCGCTACGCCGACGAAAGCGGTGCCGTCTTTGTCCACCCCTTCGATGACGTAGACGTCGTCGCCGGCCAGGGGACGGTCGGGCTGGAGATCCTTGAACAGGTCCCCGACGTCGACACCATCCTGATGGGTGTCGGTGGCGGCGGACTCCTCGCGGGCGTTGCCGTCGCGGTGAAGGCGCGCGCCAAAGAACTCGGCCGCGAGATCCGCATCATCGGCGTCCAGGCTGAAAACGCCGCCGCCTATCCACCCTCGCTCGCAGCCGACGCCCTCGTCCCGCTCAAAAAGGTCTCCACCATGGCCGACGGCATCGCCGTCGGCCGGCCGGGCCAGCTGCCGTTCAGCATCATCCGCGAGCTCGTCGACGACGTCGTCACCGTCAGCGAGGACGCCCTGGCCCGGGCGCTGATCTTCCTGCTGGAGCGCGCCAAGATGGTGGTGGAACCTGCCGGGGCCGTCGGCGTCGCGGCGCTCATGGAAGGCAAGATCGAAAATCCTGGAACCGTTGCGGTGGTCCTCTCCGGCGGCAACATCGACCCCATGCTGATGCTCAAGGTCATCCAGCGCGGCCTCTCCGCCGCCGGCCGGTACATGACCGTGCGGATGATGCTGGACGACCGTCCGGGCTCGCTGGCCACGATCGCCCGCATCATCGCCGAGAACGACGCCAACGTCACGGGCCTGGACCACACCCGGGTGGGCGGCTCCATCAGCATGGGCGACGTCTCCATCACCGTCAACCTGGAAACCAAGGGCCACGAGCACTGCAGCCAGGTCCTGGCGGCGCTGCGCGCCGAGGGTTTCCAGCCGATCGTGGTGCACTAGGGGCCATGGTGATGGACTCGTTTGGGGGCGGGGAGCCGCGGGAGGGGGAGAGCACCGCGGTGCGGGCCCGCCGGGGACTGCTGGTGGTCGGCTCCTTCGTGGTGCTGCTCTACCTGATCGAGATCCTCAACACCGCACTGTTCCACTCCCTGAACCGCACTTTCGGGCTGCGGCCGCGCAGCCTGGACGGGATCCTGGACATCCTGACCTTTCCGCTGCTGCACTCCAGCCTGGCCCACCTGATGTCCAACACGCTCCCGTTGATCATCTTCGGCTTCCTCGTGTTCCTCTCCGGGCACCGGGTGTTCATCACCGCACTGGCCGCCAGCTGGCTGGCATCCGGGCTCGTGGTGTGGCTCATCGGCGGCGCCAGCGTCACCGTGGGCGCCTCCGGGCTGGTGTTCGGGCTCTTCGCGTTCCTCCTGGTCCGCGGCTTCATCAACCGGAACTGGTGGCAGATCGCCCTGTCCGTGGTGTTGTTCATGGCCTACGGCGGTATCCTGTTCGGAATCCTGCCCACCGTGGCCAGTTTCGTCTCGTGGCAGGCCCACCTGGGTGGGGCTATCGGCGGCATCACAGCCGCGCTGCTGCTGAGCACCAGGCGACCCGGGGCGCTGCCCGCGGGACGCTGACTACCCGGGTAGAGGACACCTCCGGGGAGTCCGGCCAAACCGGCCGGCCCCAGCAGCCCCCGCCAACGGGCGGAAAACACGACGCCGGCCTCCCCGCGAGGGGAGACCGGCGTCGCTGTTATGTCGCTGGTGTCAGCCGGCGTACGGCTTGGCGGAGATGATCTCCACCGTGATGTCCTTGCCGTTCGGGGCGGTGTAGCTGAGCTTGTCGCCCTCCTTGTGGCCGACGATGGCCGCGCCGAGGGGGGACTTCTCGCTGAAGACATCCAGGTCCGAGTCGCCGGCAATTTCGCGGGAGCCGAGCAGGAAGCTCTCCTCGTCGCCGGCAATCCTGGCCACGACGATCATGCCGGGCTCCACGATGCCGTCGTCGGCCGGGGCCTCCCCGACGTGGGCGTCCCGGAGGAGCGCCGTGAGCTGGCGGATGCGGGCCTCGATCTTGCCCTGCTCCTCCTTGGCAGCGTGGTAGCCGCCGTTCTCCTTGAGGTCGCCCTCCTGGCGCGCCGCTTCGATCTTCTGGACGATTTCTGCCCGGCCGGGGCCGGAAAGGTTGTCCAGCTCTGCCTTCAGGCGGTCAAAAGCTTCCTGGGTAAGCCAAGCCGCAGTTGCGCTGTTGGTGGTAGACACGGACTTCTCCTTTGGGTGGTCATACAAGCAAAGACCCCGCCACGGTGGCCACTTTTATGACGCAGTAACCAGCTCAGCGGGGGAAAGGTATTGATCCATTGTAGTCAATCCTGTGGATAAACCAAAGAGGACTGCGGCGTGGATCACACGGTGTTACAGGCGGTGTCCCAGGCGGCCTCGGACGGCTTCACTGTGTGCGCGGCCCGGCACTTGCCGCGGCCTGTGGTCCCGTTATTGTCCGGCGTCGGGAATCCAGCAGCTGTCCACGACGGCGGAGACCGCCTGGGATTCCGTGCGCAGCTGGGCGCGGTGGGCTGTGGTGCGTCCGCCGTCCGTGCCGGCATCGGCCGCGTTCGGTCCGATGTCCACAACCTTCCAGCCCACAATCGCGAACTTCGAGTCCATGGCCTTCACAGCGCATTTCGCCTCCGCTGCCGGGTCCTTCGTGACCTGGAAGTCGATTTCCGTGACCGTGGCGTCGGGGGTGCTGTAGCCGACATCCTTGTAGCTGACGCCGCCGATGGCCGCCGACGTCGAGACCCAGGCTAGAAAGGCAATGCCCACGGCGAGGGCGGCGATCAGGATGTTGCGTTTGACCTTGCGGGACAGCGCGCGCTTTTGGCCGCCGTAACGATTGGATAGGCTGTTAGGTGCCGGCGCGGCAGGCTGGTCCTCGGAAGTCACCAGTCCAGTTTAGTGTGGATCGGACCGGGATATTTCCGGCTGGTCGCACAGACCAAGCCGCACACCAACAGACGCACCCCAACAGGGCAGCACAGCAGAAAGAGGAGCCGTCCCACGATGACAGCATCCCCCAGCCCGTCAGCACCGCTTCGTCTGCTGGCGGTCCATGCTCATCCCGACGACGAATCCAGCAAGGGTGCCGCCACGATGGCGATGTATGCCGCCGCCGGCGTGGAAGTCCTGGTGGCCACGTGCACCGACGGCTCCCGCGGCGACATCCAGAACCCCGCGATGGAGGGGCAACCGCACCCCAAACGCGACATGGCCGGGGCACGCCGGCTGGAGATGGACGCCGCCGCGAACGTCCTCGGCATCCGGCAGCGCTGGCTCGGCTTCGTCGATTCCGGGCTGCCGGAGGGCGACCCCCTGCCGGCCCTGCCGCCCGGGTGCTTCGCCCTGCAGCCGCTGGAGCGGGCGGCCGCGCCGCTGGTCCGGCTGGTCCGGGACTTCAAGCCCCACGTGATCCTCAGCTATGACGAGAACGGCGGCTACCCGCACCCGGACCACATCATGGCGCACCGGGTGGCCGTCGAGGCCTTCGCGGCGGCCGGCGATCCTGCCCGGTATCCGGACGCCGGGGAACCCTGGGAGCCCAGCAAGCTCTACTACGACCGCGCCTTCAGCCCGGACCGTTTCCGTGCCCTCCACTCCGCGCTGGAGGAGGCCGGCCTGCAGTCCCCGTATGCCGAGCGGCTCGCTGCGTGGCTGGAAGCGGACGCCGAGGGGCATACCCCGCCGCCGCCGACACACGCCACCACAACCCAGGTCGAGTGCGGCGATTTCTTCGAAGCCCGCGACGACGCACTCCGCTCACACCGGACCCAGGTGGACCCGGAAGGATTCTTCTTCGCGGTCTCCTCGGCCATGCAGCGCAAGGTCTGGCCGTGGGAGGACTACTCCCTGATCGAATCCCGGATCCCCGTGGATCTGCCGGAAACGGACCTCTTCGCCGGGCTAAGATAGAGACGAAAGGGCTCTTCTATCCAGTGTAGAAAAGATGCTATAGACAAAGCACTGTAGAAAAGTCACCGCAGTAAAGACACCCAGTTCCACAGAAGGTTCCCCACCGTGCATTCCTTGCTCATCGCCCTCGCAACAGCCCCGGCGCCGACCCCTACGCCGTCGCTGCGCCCGGGCCTGTCCGAGGACCAGGTCACCCCGGGTCTGCTGGGCTTCCTGCTGACAGCCTTCATCGTGGTGTTGACCGCGCTGCTGATCGTGGACATGGTGCGGCGCATCCGCCGGGTCCGCTACCGTGCCCAGGTGGAGGCCGAACGTGAGGCCGCCGGGGACGCCGGATTCCCTGCCGACGGCACCGCCTTCCCCGCCGACGGCGCGGTTAACCGGCCGGAAGTCAACGGCGATGCGGGACCCGGAACCCGCTGACCGCGGATTCCCCGACCCGCCGTCCGGGGCCTCGAATGCCCTGGCGGCGGAACCCTCTGCGTACCTGCGCCAGCACGCCGGCAACCCCGTGCACTGGCAGCCGTTCGGTGACGCGGCCTTCGCCGCAGCTGCCGCCCGGGACGTGCCGGTGTTCCTCTCAATCGGCTACGCGGCCTGCCACTGGTGCCACGTCATGGCTCATGAATCCTTTGAGGACCGGGACACCGCCGACTACCTGAACGCCCACTTTGTCTCCATCAAAGTGGACCGCGAAGAGCGCCCTGACGTCGATGCCGTCTACATGACAGCGACGCAGGCGATCAGCGGCGAGGGCGGCTGGCCGATGTCCGTCTTCCTCCTGCCCGATGGCAGGGCCTTCCATGCCGGCACGTACTACCCGCCCCGGCCCATGCCGGGCCGGCCGTCCTTCCGGCAGGTCCTTGAAGCCGTGAACGAGGCCTGGACGGAACGCCGCGGCGCCGTCGAGGCCAACGCCGACACCCTGGCGCGCGGCATCGCGGCGTCCCAGCCGTCAGCCGCCCTGCATCTGGACGGGCCGCCCGGGGCCCTGGACGCGGCGCTCCTTGCCGAAGCCGTCACCGCCCTCTCCGGCGCCGAGGACCGGGCCCACGGCGGCTTCGGCGGCGCGCCGAAGTTCCCGCCCGCGGCCGTGCTCGAATTCCTGGTCCGTCACGCCGCAGCGCCCTCGGACAGCATGCCGCCGGCAGCCGCGCCGGACACCGCGGGCCAGGAGACCGCGGACCTGGACACAGGGGGCCAGGACTCCGCGGGCCTGGACACAGGGGGCCAGGACTCCGCGGGCCTGGACACAGGGGGCCAGGACTCCGCGGGCCTGGAGACCGCGACGGCGGCCCGGGACATGGCCGGGCGGTGCCTGGCGGCAATGTCCCGCTCGGCGTTGTTCGACCAGCTCGACGGCGGCTTCGCCCGCTATTCGGTGACGGCGGACTGGTCCGTTCCGCACTTCGAGAAAATGCTCTACGACAACGCCCAGTTGCTGCGCGTCTATGTCCACTGGGTCCGGCTGGGCGGCACGCCGGAGTACCCGGCGGCCGAGGCCGCCGGGATTGCCGGACTTACCGCCGACTGGCTCCTGGCCCGCCTCGGGCTTGCACCTGCGACGGGCCCGGCGGCAGGACCGGCTCCAGCCCCTGCGGCAGGCCCTGCGGCGGGACCGGACACCGGGGTCGTGGCCCTGGCGTCGTCGCTGGACGCCGACACGGTCGTCGACGGCGTGCACGCCGAAGGGGCCAGCTACCTGTGGACTCCCGGCGGCCTTGAGTCGCTCCTGGGCCCGTCCGACGGCGCCGCCGTGGCGGCCCTCATGAACGTCCGAATGCCCGGAAGTGTGAGCGCCGACGGTTCGCCGCTGCATCCGGGCCGGGAGATGTCCGGTGGGGAGGCCGCGCTGTGGCAGCGGGTGCGCCCGCTGCTGGCGCAGGCACGCAGGAACCGGCCCCAGCCCGGCCGGGATGACAAAGTGGTGGCGGGCTGGAACGGACTGGCCGTCGCCGCCCTCGCCGACGCTGGCGCCGTCCTGGCACGCCAGGAGCTTGTGGCCGCGGCAGAGCTGATCGCGGACTATCTTGAGCGCGTGCACTGGCGGCCCGCGGCGGAGGGCCCCGGCAGGCTCATGCGCGTCTCCCACGACGGAGTGGCGCGGGGAATCGGCGGTTTACTGGAGGACTACGCCTTGTGCGCCGAGGGGCTGTTCGCGCTCTATGCGGTTACCGGGCACACCCGCTGGTACGGGCTGGCCGAGGCCATTCTGGACGCCGCCTGCAGGCGGTTCGCGGCCGACGGCGGCCTGAGGGACGCTGCGGGGGAGTCCGCGCAGGTCACGGCCGCCCAGGGCGGCCGCGACGGCCTGGAACCGTTCGACGGCGCCACCCCCAGCGGCGCAGCCGCGCTGGCCGGTGCCCTGGTGACCCACTCGGCCCTCTCCGGCTCGTCCGAACACCGCATCATGGCGGCCAGCATCCTGGCCCTGCTGCTTCCTCCACTTGCGGGCCACGCACCCCGCGCCGCCGGCTGGCTGCTCGCGACCGCCCAGGCCGCCCTCGCCGGTCCCATCGAGGCCGCCGTCGCCGGACCGGACAGCCCGGAACGGGCCGTGCTGCACCGGGAGCTGCTGCTCTCGGCCAGCCCCGGGCTGGTGGTCGCGGTCCAGGACGACGGCGCCGCCCGGCCAGTACCCCTGCTGCAGGGCCGCGGCGCGGGCCCGGACGGCGCCCCACAGGTGTTCCTGTGCCGCGGCATGGTCTGCGGCCTCCCCGCGACTTCCGTCGAAGAAATGCGCGGGCAGCTGGCTAGGATGTCCTCATGACTGGTCAGGACGGCTTTGAGCTGGTGGTGTTCGATTGTGACGGTGTGCTGGTGGATTCCGAGGTGATCGCCATCCGGGTGGACCAGCGCGTGCTGGCAGACCTGGGCTGGGAGCTGGAACTCGATGACATCGTGGAACGGTTCGTCGGAAAATCCGAGGCGCACTTTGTGGCCGCCGTCGAACAACAGCTCGGGATCCGGCTGGCCGACGGCTGGGACCGCGACTACGGTCGCTGGTACCAGGAGGCGTTTGAACGTGATCTCGAGGCCGTTGACGGCGTCGAGGACGCCCTGGACCGGCTGTCCCTGCCGCACTGCGTCGCCTCCAGCGGCAGCCACGAAAAGATGCGCCGGACCTTGGGCAAGACCGGGCTGCTGCGCCGTTTTCAGGGCCGCATCTACAGCGCCACGGAGGTGGCCAACGGCAAACCCGCGCCGGACCTGTTCCTCCACGCCGCGGCGGCCCAGGGCGCCGCTCCCGGGCGGTGCGCCGTCGTCGAGGACAGCGCCTACGGCGTCCAGGCCGCCCGGGCGGCGGGAATGCACGTCTTCGCGTATGCCGGCGGTGTCACCCCGGCTTCCCGATTGGCCGGTCCCGGAACCACCGTCTTTTCCGACATGCGGCTGCTGCCCGAGCTCATTGCGGCAGGGCATCCCGGCTGAGCAGGGGGCCAACCCCTGACGCCGGAATTCCCCACCATTGAAGCCGGCGCCCGGCGTGTCGGGCCGGACTGCCGGCGAGTCCCGGCGTCGCAGTTTCAAAGGTGGGGAGAATCAGCGCAGCCGGCGTCAGCCCAGGACCGCGATGGCAATAGCGATGTAGTGCGCGGCGAAGGCAAAGACCGTCAGCGCATGGAACAGTTCATGGAAGCCGAAGTGTTCGTAGCTGAAGTTCGGCTTCTTCAGCGCATAGAACACGGCTCCCGTGATGTACAGGACCCCGCCGACGCAGATCAGCACCGCCGAAGCAGCGTTGGCGGCGAAAAAGTCCGGCAGATAAAACAGCGAGCCGCAGCCGAGGGCGATATAGATCGGCACGTAGAGCCACCGCGGGGCATTGGTCCACAGCAGGCGGAACAGCACGCCGAGGATGGCCCCGGACCAGATCACCCAGAGCAGCACTTCGGCTTGCTGCCGGTCCAGCAGGGCCCAGGCGAGCGGCGTGTAGCTTCCGGCGATCACCAGCATGATGTTCGTGTGGTCCAGCCGCTTCAGGACGATCTTCACTCGCGGTGACCAGTTCCCCCGGTGATAGACGGCACTGACGCCGAACAGCAGGACCCCGGTAACGGCATACACGGCGCAGGCCACCTTCAGGTCCGGCGGCGCCAGGATCACCAGCACCAGCCCGGCGGCCAGTGCCAGCGGGGCGGTGACGGTGTGGATCCAGCCCCGCCATTTGGGCTTGATCATCAGCAGTTCAGCCAGGCGCACCGCGGCGTCGTCCACCGGGGTTGCCCGCTTCGCCGGAGGCTCCGGACTGTTGCTTTCCATGCCGTAATAATAACCTACGCCGTAGTAAGTTACTGGTGAGTAACAAGCCGTCCGAGGCTGCCCTGTGACGAAGCTGCACCCGGCACGGCCCTCCGGCAGGTAGCCTAGGATGTGCACTGAACAAGTACCTCAAGGAAGCCAGGTGAATCTCCGGATGGAAATGCCCGGATTCCTCTACGGCTTTTACGAACGCAAGCTCCAACGCTCCCTCGATCCTGAACGGATCCCGCGCCACGTCGGCGTCATGGTCGACGGCAACCGGCGCTGGGCCCGCCAGTTCAACGCCCCCACGAGCCAAGGCCATCAGGCCGGTGCGGACAAGATCCACGAATTCCTCGGCTGGTGCCAGGAGCTGGGCATCAAGGTGGTCACCTTGTACATGCTCTCCACGGACAACATGAACCGCTCCGGCGAGGAACTCGACCTCCTGATGGGCATCATCGCCAACACCCTGGACCGGCTGGACGAGGACGCCAATATCTCGGTTCACGCCATGGGCGCCCCCGAACTGCTGCCGGACTACCTCGCCGAGCGGCTGAACAACCTGACGGCGCGCACGCCCGCGCAGGAGAGGCTGCACGTCAATGTCGCCGTCGGCTACGGCGGACGGCGGGAGATTGTCGACGCCGTCCGGGAACTGCTGCACGACGCCGTCGCCCGGGGAGCGGACATCGGACAACTGGCCGATGAACTCACCGTGGATGACATCTCGCGCTTCCTCTACACCAGGGGCCAGCCGGATCCGGACTTGGTGATCCGGACCTCCGGGGAGCAGCGGCTGTCCGGATTCCTCATGTGGCAGAGCGCGTACAGTGAGTTCTACTTCTGCGAGGCCTTGTGGCCGGCGTTCCGTAAGGTGGATTTCCTGCGCGCCCTGCGCGACTACGCCGGCAGGCAGCGCCGCTTCGGCGCCTGAGCGGTTCACGCGGAATTCACAAGACGGCAACAAGAATCGCCGAAAAATTATCGGACAAACCGGCCCCCGGAGACGTACGTTAATCCCATCGGCAGGCAATTCGCCGGCCGATCGGGGAGGCCAGTACATGGAGCGGATTTTCGCACCGGGTGTATGGGAGGCCGCGTCCGGCCTCCAGGCCGAGCCGCCTCACCAATAACAATTCCGGGCATTGCCCCGGGGCTGGAGTCGATGTGGCTATTTCTGAGCAACTGCCCGACGTCATTTCCGATCAGGGACAGAAAGCTACCTCTCGCGCCAAGCGAGCCACCTCAAAGACCGGTGCAGCGGATTCCGCGGCGGCCGGTCTTGCTGTTTCCGGGGAAGGAACAGGGAGCCGGGGCACGGCCCGCAGTTTCGTGATCGATACCTCCGTTCTGCTCTCCGATCCGCGGGCCCTCCTGCGCTTCGCCGAGCACGAGGTCATCCTGCCGATCGTTGTCATCACCGAGCTCGAAGGAAAGCGCCACGACCCGGAGCTGGGTTACTTTGCGCGCAAGGCCCTCCGGCTGCTCGATGACCTGCGGCTCGAGCACGGCGGCCTGGACCGTCCCATCCCGCTGGGCCCCGACGGCGGCACGCTCATGGTGGAGCTGAACCATATCTCCGCCGAGGTGCTGCCCGCCGGGTTCCGCGGGGTGGACAACGACAGCCGCATCCTCGCGGTGGCCAAGAACATGGCCAACGAGGGCCGCGACGTGACGGTGGTGTCCAAGGACCTGCCGATGCGCGTCAAGGCCTCGGCCATGGGGCTGCTGGCCGACGAGTACCGCAATGAGCTCGTCAAGGACTCCGGCTGGACCGGCGTTGCCGAGCTCGACGCGGGCGAGGACGAGGTTGCCACCTTGTACGGGCACGAGCCGGTATTCATCCCGGCGGCGGCCGAGATGCCGACCAACACCGGGCTGGTCCTGCTGTCCAGCCGAGGCTCGGCCCTCGGACGGGTAGGGGCGGACAAACAGGTCCGGCTCGTGAAGGGCGACCGCGACGTCTTCGGACTCCACGGCCGCTCGGCCGAGCAGCGGTTGGCAATCGACCTCCTGATGGACCCGTCGGTCGGCATCGTGTCCCTCGGCGGCCGGGCCGGCACGGGCAAGTCCGCACTGGCCCTGTGCGCCGGGCTCGAAGCCGTCCTGGAGCGCCGGGAGCACCGCAAGGTGATCGTCTTCCGGCCCCTGTACGCGGTGGGCGGCCAGGAACTCGGCTACCTGCCCGGGTCCGAAGCGGAAAAGATGAACCCGTGGGCGCAGGCGGTCTTTGACACCCTGGGCGCGCTGGTCAGCCAGGAAGTGGTGGAGGAAGTGATGGACCGGGGCATGCTTGAGGTCATGCCGCTGACGCACATCCGCGGACGCTCCCTGCACGACGCATTCGTGATCGTCGACGAGGCGCAGTCCCTGGAGAAGAATGTGCTGCTGACTGTGATGAGCCGGATCGGCCAGAACTCCAAGATCGTCCTGACGCACGACGTCCCCCCCCCCCCCCCCCCCCCTTCGACGTTGTCAGGAAACCGTGGTCCAGTTCGCCGTGTCGTGGCGCTTCGCTGTTGTCGGGTTTGCCGTGGTTGGGTTGGCCGGACCGCCGCCTTTCGCCGTCGCTTAGCGCAGAGGTCCCTTCCCAAGGCTCGCAAGCTCGCCTCGGGGCCCTCGGGACGCTGCTTACGACGCATAGGGACCCCTGCGGTCGCTGAGCGACCTCCGGGGATCCGATGCGTCGCGATGCGCTCTTTTGCGAAAGACCGCGTCCCGGCACGTTTGTCCCTCACCTTACGGAGGACCGCGTCCCGGCTGGTGAGCGTCCCAGCTTCGCGGGGCTGCGGTGTCCCGCTGAGGAGCGCATCGCCGACCAAAGCGCAGCGAAGGTCGCCCAGCGACCGCAGCGCAGCGACGGGAGGTGTCTAAGCGACGGCGGGACGCCGCGGGCCGGCGAACCCAACCACGGCAACCCACCGACGGCGGGGGGGCGCTGCCCCGCTTGGGGGCTGCTACTCGTGGATGCCCAGGTACTTCGCGAAGGCTTCGTGGCCTTCGACGCCGAGATCCCAGTCGGGGCGTTTGAAGGTGGCGGGGGTGAGGCGGACGTTTTGGACCTCCTGGGCCTTGCCGCCCCAGGCCGCGCGGGTGACGCCGTTGAGCTCGTAGCCGAGGGAGCGTGAGACGCCCAGGGACTGCTGGTTCCAGTCGGCGGCCTCGGATTCCGCCACTTCGGCGCCGAGCCAGTCGAAGGCATAGAGGGCGACGGCCGTCCGCATCTCCTTGCCGAATCCCTGGCCGTGCACGCTTTGCCGCAGCCAGGAGCCCGTGGTGACCGTCTTCAGCGTGGCGAAGTCTTTGGCCTCGACGTCCTGGCATCCGATGAACTCGCCGTCGTGCCAGATGCCCAGCAGCAGCGTCCACTCCTGCGGTGTCATGTTCCCGCGGCACCGCCAGTACCACTGCGCCATGTTCGGGCCGAGCTCCTCAGCGGGGGATTCGGCCCAGGGCCTGCTGAAGGGGCTGCGGCCCGGCTCGTGCACGCCGCTCAGGGCGGCTGAGACCGCGGCCGGAATGTCCGCGTCGCGGATGGGGCGCAGCTGAAGGCGCGGCGTGGTCAGGCTCAGGCCGAAAGGGGGCCAGTAGTCGGCGGGTTCAGTCATCGCAGGAAGCTTAGCGGGGCCGGCTGGCGGATGCGAGTCACAGCCGGGCTACTCCGCGGGTACGTCCCAGCTGATGTGGCGCCGGACGTCCGTGAGGTTCATCGATTCGGCCACGAACAGGTCATCGAGCATGTATTCGTCGACGCCCAGGATGCGGAGCCAGTGCCCGTAACCGTCCTGCTCTGAGCCGGCCCCGGGCGCGTCCAGCCAGCGGCTCGCAACGCAGACGCCCGTGCCGGCGTCAATCCTCAGCAGCGTGCGTCCCGGACGGCATAGCGGGGCTCCAGGATCGGCGGGCCGGTAGGAGAGGTTCGGGCTGACCGTCGATTCCAGGGCCGGCCGGCCCTCGTGGTCTACCTCCGTGATGGGGCCAAGCTCGACGGCGTTGGAGTTGGGGAACTCCAACGGGACGGGGGCGTTCCCCGCAAGCTCCACCGGGTCCAGGACGGCGGCGAACCTGCCGTTGCCGAACGACGGCTCGCCATAAGCTGCCTCCGGGCGGCGGCGCACCAGCCCGTCGTCGTCGTACACCGGCGTAACCAAGTGCGGGGGCAGGAGCCAGGTCTTCCTCGTGGAGCTGATATAGAAACCGCCGCGGGAATCATTGATGCCGGTAGTGCTGCCGATGACCAGGCCGTCGGCGGTCTCCAGCCGCAAGGCACCGGGCCGGCGCAGCCACCCCCTGACGAGGTCGCCGGGGGAGGGGGCGGCCGGGGACCCCGCGGAACCCGTGAGCGGCCGGTCCAGGTACTCGAACCTCAGCGACTGCCACTTCCAGGGCGATGACCGGCACAGGTTCCGGAAGGCCGCGGCCTTCTCCGCCGGGCCGCGGGGCGCGTCCGGCCCGCGCCGGTTTGTGCTGTCCCATGCGGCCATATCCACAGTTTACGCGCGGGGACCGCCGGGCCGGACGAATATCAAGTAGCATCCGAGGGTGATCGAACGACTCGGCATCCTGGGCGCCGCCAACCCGCTGGCTTTCTGGCTTGCCCTGGCTGCGTGTGCGTATTTCTTCGTGATGGCCGTTCGGCTCACGGTCATTGACGTCCGGCACCACCTGCTCCCGGACAGGATCGTCTTTCCCTCTTATGGGATCGCCGGAGTCCTTCTGCTGGGCGCGGCGGCCAGCCAGTTGCTTCCCGGCGGGCAGGACGTGGCGGGCACGGCCGACGCCGGGGCATTCGGCATTCCGGGGCTCCGTGTCCTGGCCGGCGGGGCAGCCCTCTGGCTCTTCTACTTTCTCCTGCACGCGGTATATCCGCCGGGAATGGGATTCGGCGACGTGAAACTCGCGGGCGTCCTGGGAATGTACCTGGGATTCCTGGGCTGGGGGCACGTCATGGCGGGGACCTTTGCGGCGTTCGTCCTCGGCGGACTGTGGAGTCTCGGATTGCTCGCCGCACGGCGCGGGACGCTGCAGTCGGCCATTCCCTTCGGGCCCTTTATGCTGGCCGGCACGGCCGCCGCCATGCTGCTGCCGACGGCCGGATAGGCTGACGGCACGGCCATCCCGGCCTGCCGGCGCTGACCGGCACGGCACGCGGCAGGGGCGCCGCACCCCCAAAGGTTGCGGCGCCCCTGCTGCCATTCACCGGCTGCTGCCGGGCCGTTTCCGGACCGTCAGTTTCCGGACCGTCAGCCGCGCAGGCGGGTGAGCTCGTCGTCGTGGCTGGACCCACCGGCGTTGCTGTGGGCTGAAAGCCCTTCCGGCCCCGTGGACTCCGCGGCGTTGGCGGCGTGGCGGGTTGCCGCCCGTTCCGCCTCGAGCCGCTCGGCTTCCTCGCCGCCTACTGCTTCGCCGCGGGCCACCATGCCGGCGGTGTCCGACAGGGGGATCTGCTTGAGGGTCAGGGCCAGGATCAGGGCGATGACCAAGAACGGCAGCAGGTACCAGAAGACGGGGGCGAGCGAGTCCGCGTAGGCGTTGACAATCGCGTCCTTGAGCTGTGCCGGGAGCTGGCTGAGGGCCTGGGGGTCCATCGTCCGGGTGGACTGCGACGCCTGCTCAGCTGAGGCCCCGGCGCCGGTAAAGGCATTGGTCAGGGACTCGGAGAGCCGGGTGGTGAAGATGGAGCCGAACACCGCGACGCCCAGGGACGCGCCCACCTCGCGGAAGTAGTTGTTGGTGCTCGTGGCCGTGCCGATCTGGTCCGCCGGCACCGAGTTCTGGACCACCAGGACAATCACCTGCATGATCGAGCCCAGGCCGGCACCGAAGACGAACAGCTGCACGCAGATGACCCAGATGGGCGTGGCGGCCGTGAGCGTGGTCAACCACAGCATTGCCGCGATGGTCAGGATGGCCCCGAGGATCGGGAACATCTTGTACTTGCCGGTCTTGGAAATGCGGATGCCGGAGAAGATGGCCATGCCCATGAGTCCCACCATCATGGGCAGCATCAGCAGGCCGGATTCGGCGGCGGAGGTCCCGGAGGACATCTGCAGGAAGGTCGGGACGAAGGCGATCGCCGCGAACATGCCCAGCCCGAGGGTGAAGCCGATGGCGGTGGAGTTCACGAAGATGCGGTTCTTGAACAGGCTCAACGGAATAATGGGGTCCTCGGCCCGGCGTTCCACCAGGATGAAGGCCGTCGCGGCGAGCACCAGCCCGGCTCCGAACGCCCACGTCAGCGGCGAATCCCAGCCTTCGTCCTTCTTGCCGCCGAAGTCGGTGAAGAAGATCAGGCACGTGGTGGCCGTGGAGAGCAGCAGCACGCCCAGGACGTCGATCCGCTTCTCGGCCTTCTTGTTCGGCAGCGTCAGGGTGAACCAGGCGATGGTGAACGCGGCGATGCCGATCGGGATGTTGATGTAGAAGGCCCATTCCCAGGTCAGGTGGTCCACGAAGAAACCGCCCAGCAGCGGTCCGGCGACGGCGGAGAGGCCGAAGATTGCGCCCAGCGGGCCCATGTACTTGCCGCGCTCCTTGGCCGGAACGATGTCGGCGATGATGGCCTGGGACAGGATCATCAGGCCGCCGCCGCCGAGGCCCTGGATGGCGCGGAAGACCACGAAGCCCCAGAAGTCCGTGGCGAGGGCGCACCCGACGGAGGCGAGGGTGAAGAGCCCGATGGCGATGAGGAACAGGTTCCGGCGGCCCAGGATGTCGCCGAACTTTCCATAGATGGGCATGACGATGGTGGTGGCGAGCAGGTAGGACGTGGTGATCCAGGCCTGGTGTTCCACGCCGCCGAGCTTGCCGACGATCGTGGGCATGGCGGTGGAGACGATGGTCTGGTCAAGGCTGGAGAGCAGCATGCCCGCGATGAGGGCGGAGAAGATGATCCAGATGCGTTTCTGGGTCAGCAGCAGCGGCTCGGCTGCTGGCTTGGTGCTGACGGCGGCGCTCATTGCGCTCCTTCGGAAGGGTTGGGCTGGACTGTATTTGACTCGACTCCGTCGAAGTGGACTGTGTCGAACTGGGACATGGTGAACGGCAGGGAGAAGAGCATGCGGGCTGCTGCGATGTTTTCCAGCAGCAAGTCCTTGTAGGGGCGGGCGTTGCCCTCGGAGAAGTAGTCGGCGCTGGTTTTCCTGGCGACGTTTCCGAGGAGGACCACGGCCATGCGGACTACGGGATGATCGGCAGGTACGCCTTCCCTGGCCGCGAGCAGCCGGGCGAAGTCGGCCTCGCGTTCCTCGGTGGCGCCGATGATCTTCAGCATCAGCTGGGGCTCCTTCTTGATCACCCCGATCAGCTGGCGGGTCTCTTCCTCGGAGCCGCTCATCCGCTCCGACAGATCAAGGGACAGGCGCACGAGGTCGGCGAGGAGTGAGGCCGAGATTTCCCCGGCGGGCGAACCTGCGCCGCCCGCCATGAACCGGGCCACCACCTCTTCCGGAAAGTCGTCGTCGACGTGGCCCAGGATCGCATCTTCCTTGGCAGGGAAGTAGTTGAAGAAGGTCCGGCGGGAGATGCCCGCGCGCTCGCAGACTTCCTCCACGGTGTAGCCGCTGAGGCCGCGTTCGGCGGTCAGGGAACGCGCGACGGCGGTGATCGCCGCCCGTGTTGCGGCCCGCTTGCGCTCGCGGAGGCCGCCCGAAGTAATTGCACTGTTTCCCATATAGTGTATTTTTGCACTTAGTCATAAATAGTGCAAAGAGGCTGTGGGCTGTTTGGGCTGTTTGGCCTGTTGCCGGCAATAATGTCGCTGCCCGGCCGTAGCCTGCTCCTGTCCAGCCATACCGCTGGCAACAGGTGGCCCGCGAGGAGGCAGAAGCGCCGTCGGGGCCGGAAATGGGGAAGCATGACAGATTCAGCCCTGACGCACGTGTACGTCCTCCTGGACCGTTCCGGGTCGATGAGCGCCATCGCCGATGACACTGAGGGCGGGTTTGCGGCGTTCATCCGCGAACAGCGGGCAGTGGCGGGCCGGTGCCGGCTGTCGCTGGCGCAGTTCGATGACACCTATGAGCGCGTCTACGCTTCGGTGGACATCCAGGACGTGCCGGCCCTGGACCTGCAGCCGCGGGGCAGCACCGCCCTGCACGACGCCATGGTCCGGCTCTTCCAGGAAGGATGCCGGCCGTCGGCAGTTGTACTCTTCGGGGGCGGCGCCGCCCGGAGCAGTTAGGCCTTGTGCGGCGGGCGCGTCATGGACATGACGTCCAGGGCGGTGTCCAGCTGCTCTTCGGTCAGTTCGCCGCGCTCGAGGAAGCCCATGGAGACGACGGTCTCACGGATGGTCAGGCCCTCGGCCACGGCCTTTTTGGCGATCTTGGCGGCGTTCTCGTAGCCGATGAACTTGTTCAGCGGGGTCACAATCGACGGCGAGGCCTCGGCGAGGAAGCGGGCGCGCTCGACGTTGGCGGTGATGCCGTCGATCATCTTGTCGGCCATGACGCGGCTGGTGTTGGCCAGCAGGCGCACGGATTCAAGGAGGTTGGCGGCCATGACCGGGATGCCGACGTTGAGTTCGAAGGCGCCGTTGGTGCCGGACCACGCGATGGCGGTGTCATTGCCGATCACCTGGGCGCAGACCATGATGGAGGCTTCGCAGATGACGGGGTTGACCTTGCCCGGCATGATCGACGAGCCCGGCTGCAGGTCCGGGATGGCGATTTCGCCGAGGCCGGTGTTGGGGCCGGAACCCATCCAGCGCAGGTCGTTGTTGATCTTCATGAAGGAAATCGCGATGTTGCGCAGCTGGCTGGACGCTTCGATGAGGCCGTCCCGGTTGGCCTGGGCCTCGAAGTGGTCGCGGGCCTCGGTCAGGGGCAGTCCGGTGTCGGCCGCCAGCAGTTCGATCACGCGCTCCGGGAATCCCGCCGGGGTGTTGATGCCGGTGCCCACGGCGGTGCCGCCAAGCGGGACCTCGGCGACGCGGGGGAGCGAGGCGTTGATGCGCTCGATGCCGTAGCGGACCTGCGCGGCGTAGCCGCCGAACTCCTGGCCCAAAGTGACAGGGGTGGCGTCCATGAGGTGCGTGCGGCCGGACTTCACAACGTCCTTGAATTCGGTTGCCTTGCGCTCCAGCGACTCCGCCAGGTAACCGAGGGCCGGGATCAGGTCATTGATCAGCGCGGAGGTCGCGGCAACGTGGACGGACGTGGGAAAGACGTCGTTGGAGGACTGCGAGGCGTTGACGTGGTCGTTCGGGTGGACAACCTTCTCGCTGCCTGCGGACTTCAGGGCCCGCGAGGCGAGCTCGGCGAGGACCTCGTTGGTGTTCATGTTCGAGGACGTCCCGGACCCGGTCTGGAAGACGTCAATCGGGAAGTCGCCGTCGTACTTGCCGGCCGCAACCTCGTCGGCTGCGTCAGCGATCGCCTGGGCCAGCTCGCCGTCGAGCACCCCCAGTTCGGCGTTCGCCTGCGCGGCAGCTTTCTTCACCCGTGCCAGGGCTTCGATGTGGGCGCGCTCCAGCGTCTTGCCGGAGATCGGGAAGTTCTCGACTGCCCGCTGCGTCTGTGCGCGGTACAGGGCGTTCACGGGAACGCGGACTTCGCCCATCGTGTCGTGTTCAATGCGGAACTCTTCGGTGTTCAACTCATCTGTGGAAGTCATGGGGCTAGCTTATTGGGAGTAGGAGTCCCACCGAAAACCATGAGCAGGCTGCGACCGCCGGGCGCCGGGGTTTACAGCCTGCCGATGCTGGAAACGAGATCGGCCCGGCCGTCAGCCAAGCTGTAGGCGAGGCCGATCACGGCGGTGCGGCCGCTGTCGACTGCGCCCGAAATCACCCGGGAACTGTCCACCAGCCGCTGCGAGGTCTGCTTGACGTTCTCGACCACCATGTCGTTGACGTCGGTCTGATTGTTACGCAGCGAGGTCAACACGGACGGGGTGATCCGCTCCACCAGGCTGCGGATGAAACCGACCGGCATCTGGCCGGTTTCCACGGCGTTCTTGGTCGCGGTGACAGCACCACAACTGTCGTGCCCCAGGACGACGATCAGAGGGACGTCCAGTTCGCTGACGCTGTATTCCAGCGAGCCAAGCACGGCGTCGTCGATCACCTGGCCGGCGGTGCGGACCACAAAGGCGTCCCCGAGGCCGAGGTCGAAGATGATTTCGGCGGCAAGCCTGGAGTCGGCGCAACCGAAGATCACCGCGAAGGGGTGCTGGTTTTCAACCAGCGACGAGCGCCGCGACGCGTCCTGGTTGGGGTGTGATGACGTGCCGGCGACAAAACGCTTGTTGCCTTCACGGAGACGCTGCCAGGCGAGTGCGGGAGTCAGATAAGTAGCCACGTGGCCACTTTACGGTGAAGGGCTGGCCGAAGGTGAAACTGTTGCGCCTGGCGTGCTGGACGATGCCCCGGCGGGCGGATTGCTTTCGAGCGACTTCACCACGGCGGCGGCCAGGGCGGAGAACTCCTCCAGCGTCGCGGATCCGGAGAGGATGACGGTGGTGCCGCGATCAGTCAGCACCATGGATTTCTCGCCCTTGCCGGTGTCGCGCAGTTCCCAGTCGCGGCCGCCGGCGTTGCGGGCGCCGGTCACGGGAGCGTTCTTGGTCTGCTGCAGGAGCCAGGTGGGGTTGGCCGTGCGGGTCTGCACGAGGGCGATGAAGGATTCCTTGGGCGTCAGGTAGCCGACTTCCCAGGCAGGGACGCCGCTGCCGGCACCTGACTCCCAACGGGCGTAGTTGGCGCGGAATGTGTCGCCGGTATCGGCCGCCACGGGTGTGAATCCCGCCACACCCGCCGCGTTCTGCGCGGTGGCGCTGACATTGACGTTGGGCCGGTAACCGTCGGTCTTCGGAGAAGGATTCATGAGGACGATCGGCAGGAACGCGGCGATGCTCACCACCAGGGCGATGATCATGCCCATCACGGACGCGTTGGCGCGTTTGGCCGCCGCGGCGGCGATGACGGGCTTCACGGGGGGCTGTTCGGACGGGTCCGGGCCTGCCGCGGGGGAGCTGCCAGCCGGCGAACCGGGGGCGGCGGGGGAAGCGTCCTGCAATTCACTCACCCCTCTATAGTCGCGCATGTCCGGGCCGATCTCACATTCGCGGCGCAGGGACCGCTCCGACGGTGAAGTGCGTCACGCGCCGGTCATCCCATGACCTTGCGGGCCCGCCCCGACTATGATCAATATCAGACGAATCACCGCGACGGATCGATCCTGGCCGTACGGGTTCAACGACCGCCACTCGAAGAAGAGGTTCACGTGACACCAGCGCCCATGTCCCAGAAGTACTCCACGCTTTCCCCCTCGCTCGCCGTCGGGATCGATGAGCCTGACCGCAACCTCGCGCTGGAACTTGTCCGCGTCACGGAAGCCGCGGCCATCGCCGGCGGCCACTGGGTGGGTTTCGGCGACAAGAACAAGGCCGACGGCGCCGCCGTGGACGCCATGCGCTCCTTCCTGCAGACCGTGCACTTCAACGGCGTCGTTGTCATCGGTGAGGGCGAGAAGGACGAAGCCCCGATGCTGTTCAACGGCGAGCACGTCGGTGACGGCACCGGCCCCGAGTGCGACGTCGCCGTCGACCCCATCGACGGAACCAGGCTGACCGCCCTTGGCATCAACAATGCCCTGGCCGTCCTGGCCGTGGCCGAACGCGGCTCCATGTTCGATCCCTCCGCCGTGTTCTACATGGAAAAGCTCGTCACCGGCCCGGAAGCGGCCGACATGGTGGACCTGCGCCTGCCGGTCAAGCAGAACCTGCACCTGATCGCCAAGGCCAAGGGCGTCAAGGTCAACCAGCTCAACGTCATGATCCTGGACCGCGACCGGCACCGCCCCCTTGTAGAGGAAATCCGCGAAGCCGGCGCCCGCACGAAGTTCATCATGGACGGCGACGTCGCGGGGGCCATCGCCGCTGCGCGTGCCGGCACCGGAGTCGACGCCCTCATGGGCATCGGCGGAACCCCGGAAGGCATCGTCGCGGCCTGCGCCATCAAGTCCCTCGGCGGCGTCATCCAGGGCCGCCTGTGGCCCACGAGCGACGAAGAGAAGCAGAAGGCGATCGACGCCGGCCACGATCTGGAGCGCGTGCTCTCGACCAACGACCTCGTCTCCAGCGACAACTGCTACTTCGCGGCCACCGGCATCACCGACGGCGACCTCCTCAAGGGCGTCCGCTACTCCAAGGACAAGGTCCTCACCCAGTCCATCGTGATGCGCTCCAAGTCCGGTACGATCCGCTTTGTCGACGGCGAACACCAGGCCAGCAAGTGGGAAGGCTACGCCCGCAGGAGCTAGCACCTGAACGGCAACACTGAACTGCACGACAGAGCACAGCGAATCCCGGGCCGCCTCCGCGGTCCGGGATTCGTCGTCTTAAACCAGGTGCATGATGGTGTCTATTGCGGTGGGGCGGCCGGGGCCCGTGGGATTAGATAGGGTGGAGCCATGACGTGGCTCGTAACTGGCGGTGCAGGATACATCGGTTCTCATGTGGTTTCCGCTTTGCGCGGTGCCCGGATCCAGCCGGTGGTGATTGACTCCCTCTCCAGCGGGCACCGTGAGTTCGTGCCGGCCGATGTGCCGTTCATCCATGGCAGCATCCTCGACGCCGACCTCGTCGCCCGTACGCTGCGGGAGCACGCGGTGACCGGCGTGATCCACCTGGCCGGTTTCAAGTACGCCGGGGTTTCCGTCCAGGAGCCGCTGCTGACCTATGAACAGAACGTCACGGGCACCGCGCAACTGCTCAAGGCCATGGAGCTCAGCGGCGTCGACAAACTGGTGTTCTCCTCGTCCGCGGCCACCTACGGCACGCCCACCGGCGACATCGTCACCGAAGCGACGCCCACCAACCCGGAATCGCCCTACGGCGAGAGCAAACTCATCGGCGAGTGGCTGATCCGTGACCAGGGCCGGGCCCGGGGCCTGAACCACACCTCGCTGCGGTACTTCAATGTGGTCGGCTCAGGTGCGCCCGAGCTTTACGACACCAGCCCCCATAACCTTTTCCCGATCGTGCTGCGGGCGCTCACGGCCGGTAAGACGCCGCGCATCAACGGCATCGACTACAACACGCCGGACGGAACCTGCGTGCGCGACTACGTGCACGTGGCCGACCTGGCCACCTCGCATGTGGCCGCCGCCCAGGCGCTCGAGGCGGGCAAACCGCTGGAGCGGGTGTACAACCTCGGATCCGGGGACGGGCTGTCCGTGCGCCAGATCATGACGGCGATGGCCGACGTCACGGGGATCGATTTCGAACCCGAAATCGGTCCGCGGCGGGCGGGGGATCCGGACCGGATCGTGGCCGACGGCACGCTGGCTGCCCGCGATCTCGACTGGAAGATGCGGCACTCCGTGGAGCAGATGGTGGCCAGCGCCTACGACGCCCAGCGGCACGCCATCACGGCCAACTAACGCCCGCCACCAACACCGGCCACCGGGACACGGCGGCCCGGCTGGCCGGGGCGGCTCCGGGTGGCCGGTGCCGCCTGCTGGGCCCKTAGCGGTTAGCGAGGGCCCGGGACCGGGCGCGCAGCTTTTTCGCGAGCTGGGCACCCTTGCGGGCCAGCTGGTAGCTGCCGTAGCGGACCTTCCGGACGGGCAGGTCCCACGTTCCGGGATACGCGATCCCGCGGCCGCCGAACGACTTCTTGAACGCCGTGAATCCGGCCCATTTGTGGTCGGGCTGGTCCTCCGGCGCCACGCCCCAGAGATCCACGTGCTTGAGGCCCTTCGCCTGGGCGTCCGCGATCAGGGTGACAAGCAGGGGGATGCCCGCGCTGAGCTTGCGGTGGGTGTCGTCCAGGGCGGCGTGGGCGTAGGTCCGGGTGTCGGCCGAATCATAGGCCAGGGCTGCGGCGATGGGGTGGCCGTCGAGCTCCGCGATGAACAGCGTCGCGGCGCCGGCCGGCATCAGCGAGAGGGCCACCTGGGTCAGGTACTCGTCGCTTTGCGGCTTAAACCCGTTGCGGGCGGCCGTCATGTGCAAGAACTCCAGGAGGACGGCGATCTCGGCCGGGTCCTGGCTGGAGCGGAAGGTCACGCCCTTCTTGTGGATGTTGCGGAACAGGTTCCGGTTGGCCGGCTTCATATCCGCCAGCACGTCCTTGAAATCCCGGTCGAGGTCCACAATCCAGCTGAGCTCGGGTTGCTGGCTGGCCGGCGCCGGCTGCAGGCCGCGGCTGCGGAGTACCGAGTCGGCCTCGGCGGCGGTGAAGCCTGCGGTGACCGGCTCAACCCGGACAAACACGGCCCCGCTGCTCCGGGCGAGGTCCGTCAGGGCCGCCAGCGCGGCGTCGAACGCTGCCAGTGACTCGGCGACCGGGCCGTAGGGGGAGTACAGCAGTTTGCCGGCCGGATTGGATTCCTCGACCGCGAGGAAGCGCCACCCGGGGCCGGACTGTTCGTGGACGGTGCGTCCCAGCGATCGCTGGAACTGTGCCCACTGCGGGCTCTGCAGGAAATAATCCATGGTGTCAGGCTTCCAATGCGGTGGTGACGGCAAATGCCAGGGCGGGGCCGGTGGCGCCGGAGACGGCGTGGACGTTGACCGGTGCCTCGGCGGCGGGCAGGAAGGCACTGGCGCCCCGTTCCAGCCGCAGCTCGCCCTTGGGGGAGTCGAGGCGGACGGAGCCGTGGGTGACGATGACGACGGCGGCACCGGACTGCGCCAGCGGGACGGGCTCCGCCCCGGGCGCCAGTTCAATCCGCTGCAGCTGGAATTCCCGGAACGGCGGCCGGAAGAGTTCCTGGCCCAGCATGGTGGTCTCGGCGGGGAGCATGGGCACGGCGACGGCCTCGAACGCCACGGTCTTCAGCAGTTCCGGCACGTCGACGAATTTCGGCGTGAGCCCGCCGCGGAGCACGTTGTCCGAGGACGCCATGACCTCGATGCCGAGGCCGTGCAGGTAGGCATGGACATTGCCGGCCGGGAGGTACACGGCCTCACCGGGGGCGAGGGAGATCCGGTTCAGCAGCAGGGAGATCAGCACGCCCGGATCTCCCGGGTACCGGCCGTTCAGGCTCACCGCGGTGGACAGTTCCGCCTCGTGCCCGGCCATCGGGGCACCGGAGACGAGGGCCGCAACGATCGTCGCCGTCGCCTCGGCGACGTCCCCGCCGCCGGTGATGAGGCGTTCGAAGGCGGAGCGCAGGGCCGTGGGTTCGTCCGGCTGCGCCAGGTCCTCGAGCAGCAGCGGGACCAGCGGCGGCAGCTCCAGCCCGGCGAGCTCGAAGCACGCCGCCAGATGCTGGAAGACCGCACGGGATTCCGCGGCCGGCCGGAACCCGCAGAGGGCCTCGAACGGAGTCAGCGCGAAGATCATTTCGGGCTTGTGGTTATCGTCCTTGTAGTTGCGCTCCGTCGCGGCGGGGTCGACGCCGGCGGCTTCCTCGCGTGCGAAGCCCTCCCGGGCCTGGGCGAGCGTCGGGTGCACCTGCAGGGACAAGGGCGCCTCGGCCGCGAGGACCTTGAGCAGGAACGGCAGGCGCGGACCGAAAGCGGCCACGCTCGCGCTGCCCAGGCAATGGTCCGGATCCTCGGCGATCAGGGCGTCCAGCGGCAGCCGTCCGCCGTCGTGCGTTGCGGGTGCGTGCCGGCCGGCACCGTCGGGCGCCGGCGTCAGCGCGACGGACGGGGAGTCCGGGTGGGCGCCGATCCAAAGCTCCGCTTCGGGACCGCCGGAAGCCGGCCTGCCCAGCAGCCCGGCGATGGCCGTCGGGGAGCCCCAGGCGTAGGGCCGGAGGACGTTCTCAAGTTCGTACATGGCCTGGTCCCTGTCTGATCAGTGAAATGTCTCGTCAAAGAAATGTGGTCGCACTGCTGCGCTCAAGGCTGGTGCCCGGGGTTAGAGCGGCGCGCACTGTCCGTTGGTGGCGACGAGGTCGCGGATGGACTGTTCGTCGCCGTTGCGCTTGAACTGGTTCAGCATCTCTTCGGTGATCGGCTCGCCGTCCGGCGTGGTGGTCACGGGGGTGAAGTCCGACGGCGCGGGCGGGGGATCGGTGGCCGGGACGGGCCCGGCGGCGGAGACCGGCCCCGCGGCCGTTCCGGGCTGCAGGACCGCATCGTCAACGGCGTTGTCAGCAGCTGCGGCGCCGGCGGACGGGCTGGCCAGCAGTTTGGCCACCCGCGCGTGGATGACGTCGAAGTCCGGGGACGTGGAGAAGGCGGCGTCGAAGTCCGGCGGACCGATGGTCAGGCGGCTGACGTCCTGTCCCTTGGCCTTCATGGCCAGGTCCACGAAACTGCCGAGCTGGCCGGAGGAGATGTTCGACTCGACCACCTTGGTGCCGGCCCTGGCGATGTCCTCAAACTTGGCCAGCAGTGTTGCCGGGTCGAGCTGCTTCAGCATCGCCTGCTGCACGCACTGCTGGCGCTGGATGCGGGCATAGTCGTCCACGAATTCCCGGGACCGGCCGTACCAGAGGGCGTGGAAGCCGTCGAGCGTCTGGTCTCCGGCCGGAATCCAGCCGTCCGGCATGCCGTGGATGCCGTTGGCCTCATCCACCATCGGCCCGCTGATGGGGACCCAGCCGCCGGCCTTGATCCGGATGCCGCCCATGGCGTCGATGAGCTTGGAAAAACCGTCCATGTCCACGAGCACGTAGGCCTGGACCTTGATGCCCAGCGTTCCGGACACCGCTTCGAGGGTGGCCTGCGCCCCCGGGTCGGCCACCCCGGGATAGAGATCCTGGTGCTGGTTGGTGACCTCGGTGTTGATCGCGTTGATCAGGCATTCGTCGCCGCAGTTGTAGCCATCCGGGTACACCTGGCGCATCGGCGACTCCGCGCTGAACTGGGCGTTCTGGAGGTTGCGGGGCACGGAGATGATCGCCGTGCTGCCGGTCTTGGCATCGACGCTGATCACCGAGAGGCTGTCCGGCCGGCGTCCCGTGCGGTCCGCTCCGGCGTCGCCGCCCATCATCAGGAAGTTGTACCGGCCCTCGGACGGCTCAAGGGTGGGGCCGGAGCCGGAGAAGATGCTGCCGATGGCGTTGCGGCTGACATTGAGCAGATAGGCCGCGTAGCACAGGGATCCGCTGCTGAGGATCATGGCCAGCACGAGCGCCAGCACCACCGCGGGACGGATCCTGGGCGCCAGCATCCCGGGCCGGATCAGCCGCAAGGTGTTCAGGAACAGGGCGGCCCAGCCGATGGCCAGGCAGGCGAAGCCGAGCACCAGCAAGAGCGAAGGCACCGTGCCGGTGAGGAGGTTGATCAGCGTGGAGCGGGACACGAGCAGGAGCAGTACGGCCAGCAGGGCCAGCGCCCAGACCGTAAAGGTCACGCGCAGCGCGGCCCGGCCAAGCCGGCGGTTGCCCGCGACGGTTTGGGCGCTGCCGGGAACCAGCAGCGTCATGAGGATCAGGACGAACGCCCGCTTGGTGAGCACCGGGAACGGGGCGCCGGAGGGGTGCCGGACCGGATCGCCCAGTGCCCGCCCGGACTGCTCAGGGTGGTGTGTGGGGGCGTAGCTGCTGCTCATGCCGGGATTCCTAATGGCTGCCTTAATTGCCGCTACGCGGGGTGACGTTTCCGGCGGCGAACACTTCGCTGACCTTGTGCCGCAGGTTCGCGCCCTTCCGGGTTGCGACGTCATTCAGCTCCTGGGCGAACTCCAGGAGGTCCGCCCGGAGCTGGACTGCCAGTTCATCCGTGCCCGAGGCCAGCATGCGCACGGCCAGGAGGCCGGCGTTGCGCGCGCCGCCGATCGAGACGGTGGCGACCGGAACGCCTGCCGGCATCTGCACGATGGACAGCAGGGAATCCATGCCGTCCAGGGTCTTCAACGGCACGGGGACGCCGATCACCGGCAGGGGAGTGACCGAGGCCAGCATGCCGGGAAGATGCGCGGCGCCGCCGGCGCCGGCAATGATCAGGCGAAGACCGCGCTCGTGGGCGCTCTGGCCATAGCGGATCATCTCCGTGGGCATCCGGTGGGCCGAGACGACGTCGGCCTCGAACGGGATTCCAAACTCGGCGAGGGCTTCGGCGGCGGCTTCCATGACCGGCCAGTCCGAATCCGAGCCCATGACGAGGCCCACGAGCGGGGTGTCCGCGCGGGTGACGGCGAGGGGGGTTCCCGCTTTATTGGCTTTGGGGCTGGCTGCGGTGCTCATGCGGTCTCCTCGGAGGTTGCCGGCATTGCGCCGGCGTGGGCCCGGCCGTTCCGGATGATGTCGGCCACGGTGGTGGCCCGCTGCCGCACGGAGTCGACGTCGGCGGCTGAGGTCCCGACCAGGTTGACGTGGCCGATCTTCCGGCCGGGCCGGACGGCCTTGCCGTAGCAGTGCACCTTCGCGGCCGGCTCGCTCGCGAGGGCGGCGGGGAAGGCGGAATAGAGGTCCTGATTGGCGCCGCCGAGGAAGTTCTTCATCACCACGACGGGCCCCAGCAGGTCAGTGGCGCCCAGCGGCAGGTTCAGGATGGCCCGCAGGTGCTGCTCGAACTGGCTGGTCACCGAGCCGTCCTGGGTCCAGTGCCCGGTATTGTGCGGGCGCATGGCGAGTTCATTGATCAGGAAGCCTGCGCCCACGCCCGGGGTCTCGAAGAGTTCGACGGCCATGACACCGGTCACGCCGAGTTCGCCGGCGATCCGGACCGCGGCGTTTTCCGCGGCTGCGGCAACATCGACGGAGATGTCCAGGGCCGGGGCAATGACTTCATCGCACACCCCGTCCAACTGGATGGTGTGCACCACCGGCCAGGCCCGTGTTTCACCGTCCGGCGTCCTCGCGACCATGGCCGAGAGCTCGCGGCTGAATTCCACCTTGGCTTCGGCCAGCAGGGGGGACATGGCCTCGAACCAGCCGGCGGAGGCCGCCGCGTCCTCGGCCGAGGAAACGATGCGCACGCCCTTGCCGTCGTAGCCGCCGCGGGGCATTTTCAACACCACCGGCCAGCCGGTCTGCTCGCCGAAGGCGACGAGGTCCGCGACATTGGCGACGGAGGCCCACGTGGGGTTCGGAAGCTCGAGCCGGTCGATCGCGGCGCGCATCACCAGCTTGTCCTGGGCGTTGACCAGGGCATCCGGGCCGGGATGGACGTTCACGCCGGCACCGATCAAGGACCGCAGGTGCGCCGTGGGGACGTGTTCGTGGTCGAAGGTCAGGACGTCCAGGCCGCGGGAGAACTCGAGCAGATGCTCCAGGTCCTTGTAGTCGCCGACCGGGGCGTTAGCCACGGCAGAGACTGCGGAGACGTCCTCGCCTTCGGCGAGAACACGGAGCTCAAAGCCCAGGGCGGTCGCGGCAGGGGCCATCATGCGGGCAAGCTGGCCGCCGCCAACAACACCGATTACAGGAAAAGTCACAAGTCCCAGCCTACCGAAAACCTCACGGGAACCCGGCTTTTGGGGATTGGCAAGCGCGGGAACCGCGCCGGGACGGGGGTTTCGCACCCGCGCGCCCGGCGCCCGCCGCCGGGTGCGCAGGGAGCCGTCTGAGCGGCCGCTGCGGGCGGACTCCCGGGAAACGGCGCTAAAATGGGCGTTTGGCCCAATGGCCGACAGTTCCAGAAGGCCACGGAGGGTCATGATTACTACACTTAACGAGCGCATGCGCGGGCTTGCCTCGCTGTTCTGGCGCGAAGTGGCCAAGTTCGGTGCCGTCGGCGGCATCGCGTTCGTCATCGACAACGGACTGACGTTTTACCTGATGCACGGTCCCATGACCGACAGCGAGGCCAAGGCCCGCTTCTTCGGGGCCAGCGTGGCGACGGTCTTTTCCTGGGTTGCAAACCGTTTTTGGACGTTCCGGCACCGCCGGCAGGCCAACGTGCTGCGCGAGTTCGTGATGTTCCTCATCATCAACGGGATCGGCATCGGCATCTCCACCGGCCTGACCGCCGTCGCAAAGTACGGCATGGGAGTCACCGACAAGAACATGCTCTTCCTGGCCGGGGTGGTCGGCATCCTGGTCGCGACCGTGGTCCGGTTCTTTGCCTACCGCTTCCTGGTCTTCAACCAGGAACTCGACGCAGAGCCGGAGTTCTCGCACGACCACGAGATCATCGAACGGCACCCGCACTCCCAGCCCGTTGCCACGTCGGCCGTCAGGGAATCCGTCAACGATCCCGAACTGCCCGGCCCGCCGGCCTAAGGAACCGCCGTCCCGGAGGTCAGTGCCAGGGGATCAGCGCCCGCTGATGCGCTCGGCGTCCCGCAGTTTGCCGGTCACCTCTACCTCGGGGTGCACCAGGACCACGGAACCATCGGCCTTCCAGGTTCCCAATGACTGCGCAAGGACGGTTTCGAGGCCGTCGGCCGCCGGAACGAGCAGCCGCAGTCCGGGGTCCTGGGCCGTGGCAAAACCGTCCAGGAGCGCCCCGTGTGCATGGACTGCGCCGTCGGAGGTGCGGACGGCGAGACGTTCCGCCTCCGGATCCACGTGGGGCATGAAAATGTCGCCGTGGGAGCGGACCTCGGCGGCATAGTCGAGGACGCCGCTGGGCAGTTCACCCGTCCACCGCATGGCCAGTGCCGGCAACGACACGGCCAGGACGGCGTCGAACCCGCCCGCGGCAGCGCCCGGACCCGGGTCCGCGGTGGCCAGCAGGTCCGCCTCCGCGTCGTCGAGGACCACTTCCATGCCAAGCTGCCAGGCCGCGAGGGCCAGGATCACCGACTTCCAGTGCGCGGGCAGGTCCAGGCGCAGCCGCATGCCCGGTTCGGCGTCGAGTTCGTCCTGCAGCAGGTTGGACGTCTTCGCGACCCAGTTGTCCAGCACGCGGCCAGAGAGCTCAACCCGTTCCGCATCGGGGCCGTACCAGGTCAGCCGGGGCGCCGTGGCCTGGCCGGAGCGCAGCGCTGTCATCAGGTCGATTGCCGGAATGCTCATGCCCTCATCTTGCCACGGCTGTTGTCACGGCCAATCAGCCCCCGGCTCCGTGACGTCCGTCACCCCGGCGGCCCCCGCGTTCGGCGGGGTCCGCGCAGGGCGCGGGAAAATTTCCCGAAAATTCAATGAAAAGCCCCAAAAGTGCTCAGTACCCTGATTATTCCGCGGGTTCTCGCGTGAGAGGCGAAAAAATTCCGGGCGTGGCGTGCCTCCACTTTGTGTATCAAGTTGATTATTATCTCCGCCGTGGCTTGACTCCCGGATACTTACACGCGTGTAATTAGTTATCTAAAGCCACTGCACAAAAACCGGCACTCAACCGAGTGTCCAAGGGGGTCTTGCAGTGGCTGCAAATCAGGAGGGGGACGCCATGGGGCTAGCAGAGCGTATCCATGAAGATGCCGTAGTTGCCGGCCAGGCCACGGCGAAATACCGGTCACGCGGCGTGCCGACTGACTGGTACGTAGATCCGGCGGATCCGGACGCAGCTGACCGCTATAACGAACACACCAAGGATTCCCTGCAGGAGGCCGCCACGGCCTTCCTCGCAGCGCACGACGAGCTCCTGTCCGGCCCGGATCATGACACCGATCCCCTGGACCCGCCGATGGAGCTCCATTCGCCCGGTTCCGGTACCGCCGGGCAGCCAGTCTGGATCGGACTGCCGTCCCGGCAGGACTTCGACGACGAGGGCGAGCTCGGCTGGCAGACCGATGCCCTGTGCGCCCAGACTGATCCCGAAGCCTTCTTCCCCGAAAAGGGCGGCTCCACCCGCGACGCCAAGAAAGTCTGCGGCGCCTGCAACGTGCGTTCCCAGTGCCTCGAGTACGCCTTGTCCAACGACGAGCGCTTCGGGATCTGGGGAGGCCTCTCCGAGCGCGAGCGGCGCCGGCTTAGGAAGCGAGCAGTCTAATTCTTCAAGAAGTACGAGTCACCGCCGTCGTGGTCTCCCACGACGGCGGTGATTTTCTCCCCAGGACCCTTGCGGCGCTGGCGGCCCAAACACGGCCCGCCGACGCCGTGATCGGTGTCGACACCGGATCCCGCGACCACTCTGCCGCCCTCCTTGAACAGGAACTGGGCAAGGCCAACGTCACAGTCTTCGACCAGCCCAGGTCCGGCATGGGTGGAGCCGTCATGGCCGGGCTCAAGGCCCTCGCGCCGTGGCCTGCGGAGGGCTCCGCCGCCACGGCGCCGGGCACCGACTGGATCTGGCTGCTGCACGACGACGCCGCACCGGCACCCGAGGCCCTGGCCGAACTCCTCCGTGCAGTCGAGCGGGCGCCGTCGGTCACGGTGGCAGGCTGCAAGCAGCTGGACTGGCATGCCGAGCGGCGGCTGATCGACGTCGGACTCTCCACGAGCCGCTGGGCCGAGCGGCTGACGCTGATCGACGCCGACGAGCTCGACCAGGGCCAGTACGACGGCCGCAGCGATACCTTTGCGGTCAATTCCGCCGGCATGCTGGTCCGCCGCGACATCTGGGAGGAGCTCCGGGGCTTCGATCCGGCCCTGCCCGGAAGCGGCGACGACGTCGACTTCTGCTGGCGCAACCGCCTCGCCGGGCACCGCGTGGTGGTGGTCCCCAGCGCCCGGATGTTCCATGTCTCGCACCGTCCCCACGCCCTTGGCAACGCGACGGCCGCACGCAAGGCACAGGTGCACCTGCGGCTCAAGCACGCGGCCGGCTGGAAAGTCCCGCTGCACGCGGCCGGCGCCCTCCTGGGCAGCCTCTTCAAACTCGTCCTGAGCATTGCGGTCAAGGACCCGGGGCACGGGTTCTCCCAACTGCTGGCGACCTTTGCCGCACTGGGCCGCCCGGCGGCGGTGGTCCGCGGACGCCGCAATGCCGCGCGGACCCGCCGGATCCGGCGCTCCGTCATGAAGGGACTGCAGACGCCGCGCCGTGAGGTCTGGGCGCACCGGCGCTCCCTGATTGAGGCGCTCGGCGCCGACGACTTCGGCAGCGAATTGACGGGTGCCGGTCCGCTGGCCGAGCAGCCCACCGGGAACACCGACGACTTCGCCGCCATCGCCACCCCGGACCGCGGGTGGGTGGGCAGCGGTGCAGTGCTGGCCATACTCCTGACCCTGGCGGTCTCCCTGACAGGGTTGCTTAGCCTGTTCCGGGCCCCGGCCGTCTCCGGCGGCGCGCTGATCCCCGTCTCACTGCGCCTCTCCGAAATCTGGAACCATGCCTCCACCTGGTGGATCAGTCTGGGCGCGGGCCTTCCGGGCCACGGCGACCCCTTTGGCTACCTGCTGTGGGTGCTCGGTGTGCTCGGTGCCGGCGATGCCAACGGCGGCGTGGGCTGGTTGTTGATCCTCGCCATGCCGCTGTCTGCGCTGGGCGCGTGGTTCGCTGCCGGCGCCCTGACTGCCCGCCGGAGGCTGCGCCTTGCGGCCGCCCTGCTGTGGGCCGCGGCGCCGGCACTCCAGGTGTCCCTGAACCAGGGCCGGCTCGGCGCCTTGGTCGCGCACGTCATGATCCCGGTGGTCGTCCTGGCGCTGCTCCGCGCGACCGGCACGGCCGCGGGCCGCGGCATCCATGCCGTCCCTGCCCCGGGACAGGGACGGTCCATCCCCACGCCGGCCGCCCGTCCCGGCGTCAACGGGACGCCGTCGTGGACGGCKGCGGCCGCCGCGGGCCTCGCCCTGGCCGTAGTCACCGCCGCGGCGCCCTCGCTGCTGCTGCCGTCGATGGCCGTCGTGGCCGTCTGCGGCGTGCTGCTGGGCCGGCGCGGCCGCACGGTGTGGTGGGCGCTCCTGCCCAGCCTGGCACTGTTCCTGCCCTTCGCCTTCTCGGTCCTGGACCGGCCGCGGGCGCTCCTGGCCGACCCGGGCCTGCCGCTCGGTTTCGACGCCGCCCCACTGTGGCAACAGGCCCTGGGGCAGCCACTGAACTTCGACGCCGGCGCCGGACTCACCGGGCTCAGCGCCTTCGGCGGGTCCGCCGCCGGTTCCGCCGGGCCGGCCGGTCTGCCGTGGGCACTGCTGCTGGCCTTGCTGTTCGGGCTGCCGGTGCTGCTGCTGGCCCTGGCCGCACTCTTCATGCCGCGCCGGCTTGTGCTGGCCGGACGCACCCGGACGGCACGGGGCCTGTGGGCCGTGGCCGTCCTGATGCTGGCCGGCGGCTGGCTCGCCGGGCATGTCGCCTCCGGCGCCAGCGCCGAGGTCCTGGTCACGCCGTTCCCCGGCCCCGCCGTTTCGGCGGCCGCGTTCGCGTTCCTGGGCGCTGCCCTGATCGGAGCCGAAGGGCTCCTGGACGCCGCCGACCGGACCGCCGGTACCGGGCTGGCACGGAAGGTCCTGATCCGCGGCGCGGCCGCGGCATCCATGGTCCTGCTGCTGGCCGCGCCCCTGGCCGGGTTCACCGTGTGGACCGCACAAAACCTGCTGCAGCCTACGTCGCAGACACCAACAGAGGCACCGGCAGCCACCGCGGGACACACCGGTCTCGGGACCCCGAGGCTCGTCCAGCCTGCCCAGGCCCGCACGCTGCCCGCCACGGCGGTTGATCGCGGCGAGGGCCCGGAACAGTCCAGGACGCTCCTGATTGCCAGCAACGAGGACGGAAGCTTCGACGCAACACTCATGCGCGGAGCCGGGACTACCCTGGACGCACTCTCAACGATCGCCGCCGCCCGCGGCATCCTGGGAGCGCCGGGCCAGGAGACGGTCCGCGACGACGACGCCGTCGCCGGATCGCTCCGGAACGTCGTGGCCACCATCGTCGCCGGCGAAGGCGTGGATCCGCGGGAGGACCTCGAGCGGCTCGGCGTCGGCTTTGTCGTGCTCCGGGTTGCCGATTCAGCCTCCGAATTGACGGCCAGCCGCATGGACGCAGTCCCCGGACTTGCCGCCGTCGGCCAGACGGGGACGGGCTGGCTCTGGCGGGTCAGCCCGCTGGACCGGCCCGGCATCACGGACTCCGACGTCGCGCACCGGGTCCGGGTAGTGGACGGCAGCGGCGCCGCCACCGGACTCCTCCCTTCCGAAGAAGTCTCGGCGGCCGGCACGGTCCCGGCCGGCCCCGAGGGCCGCCTGGTGGTGCTCGCCGATCGGGCCGATCCGGGCTGGAGCGCCTGGCTTGACGGGCGCCGCCTGACCTCAACGACGTCGGGATGGTCGCAGGCCTTCACCCTGCCGGCCCAGGGCGGCCAGTTGAGCATCCGTTACGAAGCGCCGTGGGCGGTCCTGATCGGGATTGCGCAGGCCGTGATGATCGGGCTGACCGTCCTCCTCGCCGTGCCCATGCCTGCCCGCCGGTCCAACACCGGCCTGTCCAGGGACGAAGCCTCCCTGCGTAAGGAACCTCAGCATGTCTAAGGGCGACAACGAAAAAGAAACCCAAACGGAAGCCGCGACGGGTCCGTCGCCGCGGAAGGGGCGCCTGCCGCGGGCTGGAGTGATCGGCGGCATCCTCTCCGCGGTCGCCCTCGTTGCCGCGGGCGGCGGCCTGGTATCGGCGGCGTCGCTGACGCCCCAGAACCCCGCCAGCAGGCAGCTCGAGGCCCCCGTCGCCGCGGTTCCGGCCGGCAGCAGCGTCGGGGTCTGCCCGGGCCCGGCCCGGCTGCTTGAGGGCACCCCCGTGGGCACCGACCCCCAGTTCAGTCCGGAGTCCGCCACCGCGAAGACAGCCGTCAGCGCCGCCGTGCTCGGCTCAAGCGCCGGCATCATCCCCGGCAGCCGGCTCGCCCCGCTCAAAGGTGCCCCCCTCGCCGAAATCGCGCCGGGCGCCGCGCCCACAGCTTCCGCGCCCGCAGCTTCCGCGCCCCCGGCCCGCACGCCCGTGCTGGTCGCCGGCGTCGTGCCCCAGCGCGAGGTGGACAACATCAGCGTCCTCAGCGCCGATGCCCAAAACAACCACCAGGCAGCTGCCGGCGCCGTCCTGAGCTACACGGCCGAGGACGGCGACCTCCAGGGTTCCGCGGCCGCCGCGTGCCAGCAGCCCGGCAACGATCTCTGGCTGGTCGGCGCCAACACGGCGCTCGGCCGGTCGGCAGTCCTGAACCTGACCAATGCCTCCAGCACGCCGGCGACCGTGAGCCTGGACCTCTTTGGCTCCGAAGGCCCGATCCAGGCTCCCGGAAGCCGCGGCCTGCTGGTGGCGCCCGGCAGCACCCGCTCCATCATCCTGGCCGGGCTCGCGCCGGGACAGGAACGGCTCGGCGTGCGGGTCCGCAGCACCGGCGGCCCGGTGGCTGCCGTGATCCAGCAAAGCGTGCTCCGCGGCCTCACGCCCGGCGGCGTCGACTTCATCACCCCCGGCACCGCCCCGTCCGTCAGTCAGGTGGCCGCCGGTCTCGACATCCAGGATCCCGCGGCACTGGCCGCGCTCAAGGCAAAGCCAGGCTTCGCCGACGCCGGACCGGCCCTCGAAGTCGCCGTGCCTGGGGCCACCGACGCTGTGGTCGAGATCAAGCTGTATGGTCCCGACGGCCAGAAGGCGCTACCCGGGGGCGGCGTGGTGACGGCGAAGGCCGGCGCGGTCACGGAAGTTTCCCTGGCCGGGGTCCCGGCCGGGACCTACACCGTGGCGGCGAGCTCGGATGTCTCGTTCGCGGCCACTGCCCGGCTCACGCGGGGACTGCAGGCCGGGGACACGGCGGACATCGCGTTTTCCGCCGCCTCGGCCCGGCTGGGCAGCCAGCACATCGTTGCGGTGCCGCGCACGGGCGACCGGCAGCTCGTTCTCGGTGCCCCCGCCGGCCGGGCGACAGTGACCTACACGCCGATCACTGCGGACGGCAAGATCCGGACCGCGGGCACCGCCGACATTGCCGGCGGAACCACCGTGTCGATCAAGATCCCCGCTGACGTGGGCGGCTCGCCGCTCGTGGGCTATGTGGTGTCCGCCGCCGGGGATCCGGCGTACGGGGCACTTGTTCTGGCGCGGGACGGCCGGCAGGACATTTCCGCGGTGGCGCTGGCGCCGGAAGCGGCAGGACAACGGCAGGTCCCCGTCACGCTGGGCTATTAGGCCCGGGGCAGTTCGGAAGCAGGCTCGGGCTAGTACCGGCGGCGATAGACGGGGTCGAGGGACTCCGGGGGTACGCCGAGCATCTCGGCCGTGTATTCCACGACGACGTCGTGCACGAGGTCCTGGAGTTCGTCCCGGGTTCCGCACACCTGCTCCACCACCCGGCGGTACAGCGTGATGACCGGTCCGTCCTCGGCCGTGGCAGCAGTGAAAGCGCCCATCGGCGCGGGCGTGCGGTCCGCCACGAGCTGCTCCAGGCCCGGGGGGATCTCGTCAACGGCGAAGCGGACGCCGTCGAGCGGCTTGCCCCAGATGTCGTGCAGCCGCTGGGCCGAGTCCAGGACGAAGTCATCGAAGCGGTCGGAGCGGGTCCGGTAGCCGGGCAGCGTGGGGAGAATGAGCTCGCCACGAAGGCCCCGGCCGTGCCGGTTCCTGCGGCGCTGCCGGAAGGTCTTTCCCTGGACGGCGGCGGGCGACCCGGCCAGAGGCGCGCCGGCGGGGCCGGAACCGGCGCCTGTACGTCCGGCGTCGGGGTCAGCCAACCGGACCGTGAAACCCGAATCGTGGTGCGATGACTGCATATCTTGACTCTAAACCCGCGCAATGAAATACGCGATACAGCCCCGACGGCGATCCGCCGCCGCGCCGCCCCGGCCCCGCCGCGGCACAACCACTGCCGCGCCGCGGCACAACCACTGCCGCGCCGCGGCACAACCACTGCCGCGCCGCGGCACAACCACTGCCGCGCCGCGGCACAACGACAGACGTTTCAATGCGCAGCGCCCGGTCCGAGGGGGAGTAGTCTGTGATGTCGTGGGTGCAATTCGTATTTGTTCTAGGTCTGCCTGCCGCAATTCTGCGGTGGCCACTTTGACGTACGTTTACGCCGACTCCACGGCCGTTCTGGGCCCGCTGGCGACGTACGCCGAACCGCACTGCTATGACTTGTGCGAACAGCACGCCGATTCGCTGACCGTGCCGCGCGGCTGGGAAGTCATGCGGCTGGCGATGCCCGCAACTCCGGCCGGTCCCGGCCCCGACGACCTCCTGGCCCTCGCCAACGCGGTCCGCGAGGCGGCCGCACGGCCGGCTGCGGGGGAGACGGCGAAGGGGCAGCGCACGCTGCACCCGGCGCTGGAGGCACCGGCCCCGGCCGAGGGTGCCCGGCGCGGACATCTGCGCGTCCTGCGCGAACCTTCCTAAGGCGCCAACTGGCGGTAGGGTGGAAACTGCAAAAAGCCGTCAGCCACTCAGCCACCGGCGCCCTGTTGCGGCGCCCATCAGGGAGCGTTAACCATGCCCAAGCTCAGTTCCGAACTGTTGTCTGTCCTGCGATGCCCCGTCACCGGCTCCGGCCTGGTGCAGGAAGGCGACGAGCTCGTCACCGTCACGGCAGATAGCGCCGGGAACAAGCTGCGGTACAAAATCGAGGACGGCATCCCGCTGCTGCTCCCGCCGGAACTGCTGCCCGCCGCAGCGGCGGCCCCCGCTGACCAGCACGACGCCGCCCCGCGCCACGCCGCCGAATAGCGCGCCCCGCGCCACGCCGCGGAATAGCGGCCCCAAAACGCTGCCGGGCACCCATCGGGGATGCCCGCGGCACCGAATGACTGCTTAGATCCTGCTCCAATCCAGAATCGCCCAGCTCCAGACACGCGATGCCACCGGCCACAACAAAGGACTCAGATGACTTTCGATTACAAGATTGCGGACATTTCCCTGGCCGAGGCGGGCCGCCACCAGATCCGCCTCGCCGAGCACGAGATGCCCGGACTCATGTCCCTGCGCGAGGAGTTCGGCGCCAGCCAGCCGCTCAAGGGCGCCCGGATCGCCGGATCCCTGCACATGACCGTCCAGACCGCGGTGCTGATCGAGACCCTTACCGCCCTCGGCGCCGAAGTCCGCTGGGCCTCCTGCAACATCTTCTCCACCCAGGACGAAGCCGCCGCCGCAGTGGTGGTCGGCAACGGCACCGTCGAGGACCCCCAGGGAGTCCCCGTCTTCGCCTGGAAGGGCGAGACGCTGGAGGAATACTGGTGGACCGCCCAGCAGATCCTCACCTGGCCGGGCGCCGACGCCAACCCTGAGCTGGGCCCGAACATGATCCTGGACGACGGCGGCGACGCCACCATGCTGGTGCACAAGGGTGTCGAGTTCGAGGCCGCCGGTGCTGTCCCCGCCGCCGCCGAGGACGAGTCCGAAGAAGGCCGGGTGTTCCTCGACGTGCTGCGCGCATCCCTCGAGGCCGACCCGCAGAAATGGACCCGCATCGGCGCCCTCCTGCTCGGCGTCACCGAGGAGACCACCACGGGCGTGCACCGCCTGTACCAGCTGGCGGAGCAGGGCAAGCTGCTCTTCCCGGCGATCAACGTCAACGACTCTGTCACCAAGAGCAAGTTCGACAACAAGTACGGCATCCGCCACTCCCTGCCGGACGGCATCAACCGCGCCACCGATGTCCTGATGGGCGGCAAAGTCGCCGTCGTCTGCGGTTACGGCGACGTCGGCAAGGGCGCAGCGGAGGCCTTCCGCGGCCAGGGGTCGCGCGTGATCGTCACGGAGATCGACCCCATCTGCGCGCTCCAGGCGGCCATGGACGGCTACCAGGTCGCCAAGCTGGAGTCCGTCCTCGGCGAAGGCCACATCTTCATCACCACCACGGGCAACAAGGACGTCATCATGGCCAAGCACATGGCCGAGATGCGTGACAAGGCCATCGTGGGCAACATCGGGCACTTCGACAATGAGATCGACATGGCCGGGCTGGCGCGGGTCCCCGGCATCAAGAAGGTCGAGATCAAGCCCCAGGTGCACGAGTGGGTCTTCGAAGCTGACCCGGCCACGGGCATGGGCGGCCGCTCCATCATCGTCCTGTCCGAAGGCCGCCTGCTGAACCTCGGCAACGCCACCGGACACCCCTCGTTCGTCATGAGCAACTCTTTCGCCAACCAGACCATCGCCCAGATTGAACTGTTCACGAAGGCCGGCCAGCCCGAGGGCGAGCGGGAATACGAGAACCAGGTGTACGTCCTGCCCAAGATCCTGGACGAAAAGGTCGCCCGCCTGCACCTGGGTGCCCTCGATGTGGAGCTGACCGAGCTGTCCAAGGAACAGGCCGAGTACCTGGACGTCGACGTAGCCGGACCGTACAAGCCCGGCCACTACCGCTACTAGGAACCCCTCCCAAAGGGCCCCGGAAGAAGGTCCGGGGCCCTTTGCTGTGACCGTTTTGGGGGCGCTTTTGTAACCGGATCGTGGTCGAATCGGGCCGGGGTTCCAAGGTAATTCGCTTATGCTGGCAGGATGACGTGTGGAAACGCCCGGGTCCTGTGATGGCCCTGAAAACCTGGAGTACCGGCCGAAAGATCGCCCTGCTGGGGGTGCTCTGTGCCCTGGCAGCCGGCGGCGGAGCCTTCGCCGCGGCGGCTCCGGGGCTGGCCCAGTCCGGGATTTCCTCCGAGGCCGGATCCCCGGCCCGGACGACGCCGGGACTTGCCGTCCCGGTGGTCGCCCCCGCTGAACTGGCCGTCTCGCCCGCCGACGGCGCCAAGCAGGTCAACCCTGCGGCGCCGGTTTCCCTCAAGGTCACGAACGGCCGGATTGACCGCGTGGCCCTGACGAGCGATGACGGCGACACCGTTGACGGCACCTTGGGCACGGACGGGTCCGCCTGGACGTCCTCCGGCAACCTGACGTTCAACACGCGGTATAACTTCACGTACTCCGTGGTGGACGACGCGGGACGCGAGACCCACAGCACGCGCGCGTTCACCACCGTCTCGACCGCCAACGAGGCTGACGCCGCCATATACCCCTTGGACGGGATGAAGGTGGGTGTGGCCCAGCCCCTGCAGATCACCTTCAGCGAGCCGGTCCTGAACCGGACCGCCGTCGAAAAGGCCATCAAGATCACCTCGACGTCCGGCCAGGTGGGTGATTTCCACTGGTTCAACAACAACACTGTCAGGTACCGGCCGGAGGCCTTCTGGGCCGCGAACAGCACCATCACCATGGACATGAAGCTGTTCGGCGTCGAGCTAGGCAACGGGCAGGTCGGCAACTTCAACAAGACAGTAACGGTCCACATCGGGGACAAGAAGGTGGCCGTCGCCGATGCCAAGGCCCATACGTTCTCGGTCAGCATCAACGACAAGCCGGCCGGCCACTGGCCGGCGACCATGGGCGACACCCGGTTCCCGTCGGCACGGGGCTTCCTCGTGTTCATGGAGAAGCACCGTGTGGAGCACATGGATGCCTCCACTATTGGGCTCAAACCGGGGGACCCGGCCTACTACGGCCAGCTGGACGTCAACTACGCCACGCGCCTGACGCCCAGCGGGGAATTCATCCATCAGGCCACGGAGTCCGCGATGCCCTATATCGGCAAGACGAACCTCTCCCACGGCTGTATCGGCCTGGGCCCGGACGGCGCGAAGTGGGTGTTCGACAATATGACCACCGGCGACGTCGTCCAGGTGGTGAACACCGAGGGGGAGTACGCCAACTTCGATGACGGCTTCGGGGACTGGAACATCCCTTGGGCCCAATACGCCAACTGACGGGGTGGCACCTCGCTGAGCCCAATCCTCTGACGGTAGGCTCAGAGCCAGATAAGTTGCGCAGCCGGGCGCAGGCCGGGCAGCGCAGAAGCCTACGGAAGCGAAGCTCCACGTGACTGACAAGAGTCCCACCCCTCCCGACCGGCCGGATCCGCACCTGGATCCGTCGGACGACACCGACGAACCGGCGTTCGACTGGATGAAGCCGGCCGCCGCCGGCAAGCCCACTGCGGGCACGCCAGCGCCGTCGGCAACGCCCACCGCCAGCCAGCCGGAGAGCCGCGCCGACCGCAAGGCGGCCGAGGCCGCCGCCACGGGGCCGTCGGATACTGCCCAGTCGGATGTGGCCACGTCGAATGCTGCCCCGTCGGATGACAAGGCGCGCGGGGCAGGAGCCGGCGTATCAGCCGGCGCACGTCCTGACACCGCCCCCGAGGACGAAGTCGAACGCCGCAACGCCGAACGCCGGAATGCCGAACGCGAGCAGGCGGCCAAGGCCAAGCCCGTCCTCCCGCGGGTGCTTCAGGTGCTGCTCGCCGTGTTCTACCCGGTTATCCTGCTGGTGCTCGCCGTCCGCGCCGTGACCAGCCCTCTGTTCCTCTGGGTGGAATACAACCGTCCGGGCTTCCCCGGTGACGGCTACGGCTTCAGCACCGATGACCGCATGACGTACGGTTCCTACGCGGTGGACTACCTCAGCAACTGGTCGGGCCCCCGCTACCTCGGCGATCTTGTGGACCAAAGCGGGGAGCGGTTGTTCAAGGACGGCGAAGTCAGCCACATGGTCGACGTCAAGGCCGTGATCCTGTCCACTTTCGGCGCCGGTACCCTGCTGATCCTGCTGGGCCTGGTGGCCGTGATCTACCTCAAGCGCCGCCATAACGGGGGAGTCCGCCGCGGCCTGTTCGCCGGCTCGATCGTCACCCTTGCGCTCATCATCGGCCTCGGGACCCTTGCGGTACTCGGCTGGGAGCAGTTCTTCACCGATTTCCACCGTATTTTCTTCGCCAACGGGACCTGGACATTTACGCTTCAGGACACCCTGATCCGGCTCTTCCCGGGCCAGTTCTGGATGGACGCCGGGATCGTCATCGGAAGCCTCGTGCTGCTCGCTTCCTTGGTCACCCTCGTCCTGACCTGGCCCACGCGCCGGCGCCGCGGCCTCGGCAAGAAGGCCGCCGCCACATCCAAGGGCACCGATACTGATGCCGGCACTGGCGCCACCGCCGAGGCTGCGCCCGCGGCGGACGGCACGGCCGGCAGCGACGCAGAGGGCCCGGCGCGCACCCGGCACACCGTCTGACGACGGGCCGGTTGCCCGGGGTCAGCCGTAGATCCGGTTGATGTGCTGTTCGTAGTCCCGCACGACGGCGGCCCGCTTGAGTTTGAGCGAGGGGGTCAGGTGCCCTGATTCCACGGTGAAGTCGGCGTCCAGGATGACGAAGCTGCGGATCGACTCGGCCTTGGAGACCGTGAGGTTCGCGGCATCGATGGCTTCCTGGATCGCGGCGCGGACCGTCTGGTCCGCGGCGGCTTCGGCCGGCGCCATGACGGGCACCTTCCGGGCGGCGCACCAGTTGCGCAGTCCTTCCGGGTCCAGGTTCACCAGTGCAGAGACGAAGGGCCGGCCGTCGCCAACGATCACGGCCTGTCCGACCAGCTGGTGCTCCCGGATCTTCTCCTCGAGCGGGCCCGGGGCGACATTCTTGCCGCCGGCCGTGACCAGCAGGTCCTTCTTCCGGCCCGTGATGGTCAGGAATCCGTCCTCGTCGAGGGAACCGAGGTCGCCGGTCCGGAAGAAACCGTCCACGAAGGCCTCAGCGTTGGCGGCCTCGTTCGCGTGGTAGCCCTTGAAGACGCCAATGCCCTTGACCAGGATCTCGCCGTCGTCAGCCACCCGGACTGTGGTGCCCGGAATCGGGATGCCGACGGTGCCCACCTTGGTCCGTGTCGGGGTGTTGGCTGTGCAGGGCGCCGTGGTTTCGGTCAGGCCGTACCCTTCCAGGACGGGGATGCCCACGCCGCGGAAAAAATGGGCGTCGTTGGAGCTCAGCGGGCTCGCGCCGGAGACCGTGTACCGCAGCTGGCCGCCGAAGGCCTGCCGGAGCCTGGGATACAGGATCCGGTCGAAGACTGCGTGCCGGGCACGCAGCAGGAGCCCCGGGCCCGTGCCGTTGCCCCGGGAGGCGGCGTCGAGGGCCTTGGAGTAGTCGATCGCGGCCGCCGCTGCGGCTGTGAAGATACGTTCCTTGCCGGCGGCGTCCGCCTTCTGCGCGGCTCCGGCGTAGACCTTTTCGAAGATCCGGGGGACCACCAGCAGAAAGGTGGGTTTGAAGCTGTCCAGATCGTCCAGGAGCTCTTTGGCGCTGGCGGTGTGGCCGAGGGTGGATCCGGAGCTAAGGCAGACCACCTGCACCGCCCGGGCCAGGACGTGCGCCAGGGGCAGGAACATCAGCGTCCGGGAACGCGGCTGCATGAGGAGCTCGGGCAGGAACAGGACGATGTTCTTGGCCACCAGGGCAAAGTTGGCGTGGGTGATCTCGCAGCCCTTGGGCTTGCCGGTGGTGCCCGAGGTGTAGACCAGGGACGCGACATCCGCCAGGGACGCCGCGGTCCGGTGGCGTTCCAGCTCGGCGTCGGTCACCCCGGTGCCGGCCGCGGCCATGCTCGCCAGGTTCGGTGCGGCGCCGTCGTGCTCCATCCGCACGACGGCAACAAGCCGGTCACCGAGGACGGTGGAGGCGTCCAGGACGCCCTGGACGAGAGCGGCCCTGGCGTGGTCCTCGACGAACACCCGCCGGGCCCCCGAATCATGGAGAATCCACTCGACCTGGGACGCGGAGGAGGTCTCGTAGATCGGAACGGTGACGCCGCCGGCGAACCAGATGGCGAAGTCCACCACCGTCCACTCGTACCGGGTGGCGGACATGACCGCGACGGTCTCGCCCGGCGTGAGTCCGCCGGCGATCAGGCCCTTGGCCAGGGCAGTGACCTGCTCCAGGAAGTGCTGGACGGAGACGTCGGTCCAGCCGCCGGGGCCTTTGCGGGAGTAGAGGGCGTGCACGGGATCCTTCGCGTGCTGCTCCAGGAGCAGGTCAGTCACGTTGCTCTCCGGGTCCAGCTCCACGAGCAGTCCGGTGCTTGCTTCTCTCACAGCCGAGTCTCCATTTCCTGGTCCGCCCGGAGTTCGGCGGACATTCCCCTGCAATCCTGCCCTAGATCCAGGACGGCATCCACATCCGGATGCGCCAGTCCTGGTACGGGATCACCTCGGCCGTCCAGACCGGGTAGAAGAACGCGGACACCAGCACGGCCGCCACCACGAACAGCGCCACCAGGTAGAACCCGGACCGCCGGCGCCAGAGGGGGTCGGCGCGCTGGCCGAGCACCAGCCCCAGGCAATAGACGAGCGCCAGCACCAGGAACGGTTCAAAGGACACGGCGTAGAAGAAGAAGGTGGTGCGCTCCGGGTACATGAACCAGGGGAGATATCCTGCGGCCACTCCGGCCAGGACTGCGCCGGCGCGCCAGTCGCGGCGGCCCGCCCACCAGAACAGCAGGACACCCAGGCTCACGGCCGCGCTCCACCAGATCAACGGGTTGCCGACGGAGAGGATGGCGGTGGTGCAGTTGGTCAGCTCGCAGCCCGGGGTGCCCTGCCCGGGGGATTCATAGAAGAAGGACGTGGGCCGGCCCATGACCAGCCAGCTCCAGGCGCTGGCCTCGTAGGGGTGGTCGGCACTGAGGCCCTGGTGGAACTTGTAGGCCTCCAGGTGGTAATGCGCCAGGGACCGTACGGCGTTCGGCAGCCAGCCCCACTCGGCCGAGGGGTTGGCCTCGGCCCAATGCCTGAAGTAGGCGTCCGTGGACCGGAACCACCCGGTCCATGTGGCGCCGTAGACCAGGGCGGCCACCGGAACGATGCTCAGGAAGGCCGGGACGCCGTCCTTGAGGATGCCGCCGCTGATCCAGGCATGCACGCCGGCTATGCGCCGCGCGCTGAGGTCCCAGAAGACGGTCAGCAGGCCGAATCCGGCCAGAAAGAACAGGGCGGACCATTTCGTGCCGACCGCCAGGCCCAGGCAGACGCCCGCCGCGAGGCGCCACCACCGGATGCCGAGCCAGGGCCCGGAGGTGAGCTGCAGCGCCGAGGGCCGCCCCGTGGCGGAGGCCGCGGCCTGCCGGCCGAGCCGGGCAGCGAGCCGCCTCCGGCCGTCGTCGCGGTCCATCAGCAGGGCCCCGAACGCGGCGAGGATCCAAAACATCAGGAAGATGTCCAGCAGCGAGGTCCGGGACATGACCAGGTGGTGGCCGTCCACGGCGAGCAGGATGCCGGCCACGGCACCCAGGGTGAGCGAGCGGAAGAGCTTTTGCGCGATCAGGGCCAGCAGGAGGATGGACAGTGTCCCCGTCAGGGCCGCACCGAACCGCCAGCCGAAGGGGTTGTCCGCCCCGAACAGCCACATGCCCGCGGCGATCATCCACTTGCCGACCGGCGGGTGGACGACGTACTCCGGCGTGTTCAGCAGCACGCCGGGGTTGCCGGCGATGAACGAGTCGTTCGCCCGGTCCGGCCAGCTGCGCTCGTATCCGCTGACCAGGAATGAGTACGCGTCTTTGACATAGTACGTTTCGTCAAAGACCAGGTTGCGCGGCGTGTCCAGCCGGACGAACCGCAGGACGCCGCCCAGCGCGGCCGTCAGGACGGGAATGAGCCAGTACCAGAGCCGAAGCGACGCCGGGTAGTCCCGCCAGCTCTGGAGGCCGCCGATCAGGCGCTCACGGAGGGCCTCCGGGGTGTTGGCCTCGGCGGGGCGGCCGATCCAGCGGTGCCCTTCAAGGTTGCGGCCGGTGCTTAAGCGGCTCCGGTCCTTGCCGGCCGCCCGGCCGTCGGGACGGCCGGGACCTGTTGCCGGCGAAGCATCAGGGCCAGTCTCGGGCTGCCGCGTGGGGGTCTGGGTCACGTTGCCCATGCTACCTTTCGCAGCTGTGCCCGCAGGCCCCCGCCCCGGCGGCAGTAGGCTGGTCCTGTGGACCACGAACCCAGCCCTTCCCCCCTTCCTCCCCTCGATCCTCCCCTCGACGGCGATGACGCCGCCGCCGTTCCCGCCGCTGATTCGGCGTCTGTGTCCGCCGCTGTGTCCGCCTCCGGCGGGCCTGGCAGGATCGTCCTCGCCGCGACGCCGATCGGCAATGCGGGCGATGCCTCGGCGAGGCTCGTGGAGTTGCTCGCGACGGCGGACATCGTCGCCGCGGAGGACACCCGGAGGCTGCACCGCCTCGTGCAGAACCTCGGCGTCACCGTGGCGGGCCGGATCATCAGCTATCACGAGCACAATGAGGCAGCCAAGACGGCTGACCTGCTGGCGCAGGTCCGGTCCGGCAAGACCCTGGTGATGGTGACCGACGCCGGCATGCCCTCGGTCTCTGATCCGGGGTTCCGGCTGGTTGAAGGCGCCGTGGCGGCCGGCCTCACCGTCACCGCGGCGCCGGGACCCTCCGCCGTGCTGACCGCCCTGGCCCTGTCGGGCCTGCCGACGGACCGGTTCTGCTTCGAGGGCTTCCTGCCGCGCAAGGCCGGTGAACGTTCCTCGCGGCTGGCGGATCTCGACACCGAGCGGCGCACCATGGTGTTTTTCGAGGCACCGCACCGGCTGGAGCCCATGCTGAGGGCCCTGCGGGAGAGCTTTGGCGCCGACCGCCGGGCCGCCGTCTGCCGTGAACTCACCAAGACCTATGAAGAGGTCATCCGCGGCACCCTGCGCGAACTGCTTGAATGGGCCGAGTCCAGCGAAGTGCGCGGCGAAATTGCCGTGGTGGTGGGCGGCGCCCCGGAACGCGAACCCGGCCGTCCCGAGGATCATGTGGCTGCCGTCAACGGGCTGATAGCCCAGGGCATCCGGCTGAAGGAGGCCGTCGCCGCAGTGGCCGATGACGCGAAGGTCAGCAAGCGCGAACTCTATGCCGCGGTCCTCGCCGCGCGCTGAGCCGTGCGCTGAGCCAGGTGCTGGGTGCCGGGCGGCAGGTTCCGGCGCGCCGCCGTGCCTCCGGGGCCGGAACCGGGCTCCACGCCCACACAGAACGGTTGTGCAGCTGCACAGCATAGTTTGGATACAGTAGTGCGCGCATGCATAGACTTGCCAGTGAGCGCGGCAGTAGCGTGGCAGTAATCCAGACGCCCGTGCCTGCCTGTGGGAACGAGCGCCTACAACGAAAACTCATTCAAAAACTTGTGCCCACACTAGTTCAACCGAATTGCTGACGAGGGAGTCATTGTGACTGTAACTGCCCAGCCTATTGTTTCCGCGGACCGGGAGAGCGCCCTGCTGGCGTCCGTTCCGACGGGTCTGCTGATCAACGGCGAATGGCGTCCGGCCGTGTCCGGGAAGACCTTCGACGTCGAGGATCCCGCGACCGGGAAGGTCCTGCTCAGCATTGCCGACGCCGGTCCCGAAGACGGCAAGGCGGCCCTGGACGCGGCCGCTGCCGCGCAGGAGTCCTGGGCCAAGGTCCCGGCCCGGGAACGCGGCGAGATCCTGCGCCGCGCCTTCGAGCTGGTGACCGAACGGGCCGAGGACTTCGCGCTCCTGATGACCCTGGAGATGGGCAAGCCGCTGGCCGAGGCCCGTGGCGAGGTCACCTATGGCGCCGAGTTCCTGCGCTGGTTCTCGGAAGAGGCCGTCCGCGCGTTCGGCCGCTACTCGGTCTCCCCGGACGGCAAGTCCCGGCTGCTGGTGACCAAGAAGCCCGTGGGCCCGTGCCTTTTGATTACGCCGTGGAACTTCCCGCTGGCGATGGCCACCCGCAAGATCGCCCCCGCGGTCGCGGCCGGCTGCACGATGGTGCTCAAGTCCGCGAACCTGACCCCGCTGACCTCCCAGCTGTTCGCGGCCGTGATGGTCGAGGCCGGCCTGCCCGCCGGTGTCCTGAACGTCATCCCGACCTCCACGGCCGGCGCCACCACGGGTCCGCTGATCAAGGATCAGCGCCTGCGCAAGCTGTCCTTCACCGGTTCCACCGAGGTCGGCCGCCGGCTGCTCGCTGATGCGTCCGAGACGGTGCTCCGGACCTCGATGGAACTCGGCGGGAACGCCCCGTTCGTCGTGTTCGGGGACGCCGACATCGACGCCGCCGTCGCCGGGGCGATGCTGGCGAAGCTGCGGAACATGGGCGAGGCCTGCACGGCGGCGAACCGGTTCATCGTGCACGAGTCCGTCGCGGCCGAGTTCGCGGAGAAGTTCGCCGCGAAGATGGCGGAGATGACCACGGCCCGGGGCACCGAGGCCGAGTCCAAGGTCGGCCCGCTGATCGATGCCAAGAGCCGGGACAAGGTCCACGAACTCGTCACCGACGCCGTGAACTCCGGTGCTGTCGCCGTGACCGGCGGCTCCGCCGTCGAGGGCCCGGGCTACTTCTACAAGCCCACGATCCTCACCGGCGTGACCGAGGGCAGCCGGATCCTGTCCGAGGAAATCTTCGGACCCGTCGCCCCGATCATCACCTTTGACACCGAGGACGAGGCTGTCCGGCTCGCGAACAACACCGAATACGGGCTGGTGGCCTACGTCTTCACCCGGGACTTGAACCGGGGCATCCGGATGGGCGAACGGCTCGAGACCGGCATGCTGGGCCTGAACGCCGGCGTGGTCTCCAACGCTGCCGCCCCGTTCGGCGGCGTCAAGCAGTCCGGCCTGGGCCGCGAAGGCGGCCTCGAGGGCATCGAGGAATACCTCTACACGCAGTACATCGGCATCGCCGACCCCTACGCCGGCTAGCCACACCAGCTACCCGCGGCGCACCCGGCGGACGGAGTTGCGGATCTTCCCCCAGGATCCCGCGAACCCCCGCCGGGTGCGTAGTGCTGTCCGGGAGAGGAACCCGCGGGGCAGCCGGAGGGCGCGCCGCCAGCCGGCCATGACCGACGGCGGCAGCCAGGCCGCGCGTAGCCGGACCAGGAAGCCGGCGTTGGCGCGCAGCGAGGACTGCACCTGGGCGATCCTGGCCGCGGCGGAGTCGGCCGGATCCGCGGAGCCTGCGGCCCGCGCCGGGCCGGCCACGCCGCCCGGGCGGCCGTACTGCTCACGTTCGAAGTCCTCGGTCAGGGCCGCCGCGGCCCGCTGGCCGGGCCCGTCCGCACCGCCGGGTTCCCCGAAAACCGTCGAGGCGCGCAACCGCTCGGAGAAATTCCGCGGCGTTTCGCTCGCTCCGGGCGCCACCCCGTAGTCCGTGGCCAGATCCCGCAGTTCCGCCCAGGCCGGCAGCGCCGTCCCGGCCGTGGCGCCGGGATTGCCGCGGGCCGCCGTCCTTAGCCTGCGGCGCCGCACGCCGCTGCGCACCAGCCGCGGGGAGGCCACCAGCAGCGCCAGCAGCAGCGCCGCGGCAACACCGTACAGCGCCTGTGCCGCCTGCGCGCCGCTGGGCGCCGGCGTGCCCGCTCCGGGAAGCGGAACCGTGCCGGGGGCCGGGAACGGTGCCTGGGTGGATCCGTCACCGGGGGTCAGGGCGTCGTTGCGGTCGTTGGTGCTGGCACCGCTGCGTGCGGCGGCATCCGTGGCGTACGCCGGAACGACGCCGCGGGATGGCGTCGGCTCAAACGCGACCCAGCCGACGCCCTGGAAGTAGAGCTCCGGCCAGGCGTGGGCGTCCCGGGCATCGACCTCGAACTCCGGAAGCGGGCCCTGGCCCGAGACCGCCACCGTGGCCCCGGTGGGGCGCCCCGGCGCGTAGCCCACGGCGATCCTGCTCGGAATGCCCTCCAGCCTGGCCATCACGGCCATGGCGGAGGCGAAATGAATGCAGTAGCCGCTCTTCTGGGTCAGGAAGTCCGCCAGCACGGACAGGCCGTTGCCGTCGTAGCCGCCCTGCACGGGGGACTGCAGCGAGTAGGTGAACTCGGCGGAGCGCAAATACCTCTGGATGGCCATGGCCCGCGAATACGGCGAGTTGGCACCCGCCGTCACAGTTTTAGCCGTGCTGCGCACAACCTCCGGAACATTCGACGGTTCCCGGAGGAACAGTTCGGGGACACCGCGCACCTGCCCGGAAGCGCCCGCCAGCAGCGCTGCCGTGAGCTGCGGAGTGACGGACGAGACCACATATTGCTGGTCGCGGGAATTTGTGTCCACACCCTTGATGCTCAGCGTGGCGGGGTCCCAGCTCCAGCGCCCTGAGAGGCCGTTGACAGCTTCCGGCGCATACGGCGCGGGCAGGTACGGGCTCGTGTACTGGCCGGTGTTGACGGCCGTAATCACGCGGAGCTCGGCCGGGGCGGTCTCATGCCCGGCCTCGAGCCGGCCCGTTCCCGGCTGCCGGCTCGACTCCCGGTCATCGGGTGACCAGGCATCGCCGTCAAAGGTGTCCACCGTCACCGAGCGCAGGTACGGCGTCGTCGGCGCGTTCGTGGCGAAGGTGATCCGGCCCTCGCCGGAGGGGCTGCGCAGGCTGTTGCCCAGGCTGATCATCGGATTGAGGCCGGTGGCGCCGCCGAACGGGTTCAGCCGCGAGCCCTGCGGGAACGTGCCCTGGTCGAAACCCGGGATGACCAGCTGCAGCACCAGCGTGAGGGTCAGCGCCGCGACGGCCGTGACCGTGCCGCGCCGCAGCTGTCCGGGGTTGCGGGCGGTGTCGGCCAGGGTGCGGGTATCCGGCGTGTACCAATGGCTGCAGCCGAGGATCAACAGGTACCCGACTACGGCGCCCACGAACCCCAGCACCCCCACGCTTTGCGGCTTGACCATGGCCGGGACCACGAGGATTGCCAGGATCCCGAGCCCGCTCGTGGCCGGCAGCGCCAGCGGGAACGCCAGGGCATCGATGAGGATCACGAGCAGCCCGAGGACCGCGCAGATCAGCATGACGATTCCGGCGTTGGGGGCCACTGGGGTGCTCTCGGCCAGGACCGTTTCGCTGGCCCGCCGGAGGAACTTTCCCAGGTAGTTCCCGGTCTCCGGGGAGGGGATGAACCCGGCAATGCTGTGCTGCCGGAAGAAGATGAAGGTCACGGCCACGATCAGGGCCACCAGGCCGCCGGCGGTCACCAGCCAGGGCCGGGCACGCAGGGACCGGAGCACCGCGAGGGAGAACGCAACGGAGAGGACGGTGCTGAACACCGGGGAGTACCAGGCCCAGCCCCGCAGGACGCCGTTGAATCCGAGGGCCGCGCCCGCGACGGCCACCGCGACGGCGGTCGCCATCACCCAGGGCCGGGCGCCGGGTCCGTCCGGCCGGGACGCCGCACCGGGGGAGAGGGCCGTCGGTTCTTCTTCGCCGGCCGTGCCGGTGCCGTGGCTGCGTTGCGGGGCGAGGGTCATGGCCGGCCCCCCACGCCGCGGCGGACGTCGGCCCCGGCGGACATCCCCGGGTCTGCCTGGTCGAAGGCTGCCCAGGCGTCAGGCAGCGAGCTCTGGGCGGATACCGCCAGGGCCCGCCATCCGCCCAGCCGCAGCGCCTCCAGCACCTCGGGCACTTCGCCGGAGTCCTGTGCCCGGTCCGTGACCAGCAGCGCGAAGGCGTTCGCGCCGAACCCGGCGGCCGGGGACAGCGCCCGGGCCTCGGCCGGGGTCAGGCTGCCCAGGACCGCCAGGACAGGTCCGCGCAGCCGGTGGGCGGAAAGTTTGTCCATCAGGGTGTCGTCGAAGGCGTGCGGGGCATTCCCGGTGCCTGCACCGGCCCCGGAGCGGAATCCACCCGGCGCGGAGGATCCGGTGCTGGTTCCCGCCGCGGCCTCCTGCGGGCGGGCCTGGGGGCGGGGCGCCGTGCGGTCACGGCGCGGGTGGTTGTGGAGGTGGGTGTGGTGCGGGCCGGAAAGCTCGATGGCAGCCAGGCTTTCGGCGATGGACTGCAGCCCGGCCGTTCCGGTGTATTCCTCGGCTTCCGGGTCGGGAGCGGACGGCGAATTCCGGAAGGCCGGCGCGCCCGCGCTGTCCAGGAACCGCAGCGAGTAGTTGCGTTCCGCGAGGTGGGCCCCGATCGACATCGCCGCCGTGACAGCCCACTCGAAGGCATCAGAGGTCAGCAGGTCGTGGCCGTCCCCCTCCCCGCCGCCCGGGTGGCCGCCGGAGGAATGTGCACTGTGGCCGAACACCCCGTGGGGGTAGGCCGAGAGCCGCTGGTCCAGGATGATGGTCGCCTCGGGGGTCGTGACGGATTCCTCCTGCCGCACCATGAGGGACCCGTGGCGGGCGGTCGCGGCCCAGTGCACCCGGCGCAGCGGATCCCCGTGGCGGTATTCGCGGGTCATGACGTCGTCGTCGCTGGGATTGGCCCGGGCCCGCGTGGGTGTGACACCGTCGTGCCCGCGGGCACCGGCGAGCCCGGTCTCCGGCAGCTCGATGGCGGCGGGCGTCACGGTGAGGAGGTCGCCGTCGTCAATCGCGTGGCGGTGGAAGGAGAGCCCGAAGGGATCGCTGAATTCCGCCGTGACGGGCCCGATCAGGAACTGGCCGCGCCGGGCCGAGCGGAGGTGGTACTCATAGCGGCTGGTGCCGCCGGCTGCCGCACGGGCCGGGAACCGGAAGACAGGCGATTCGCCGAACCGGGCCGGCAAGTGTTCCTCCATGACCGCGTGGCCTGTGCCCGCCCCGGTCCGCGCGACGGCCAGCCGCACCGTGGCACGGGCGGACGTTTCAACCGGCGACGGGCTGAATTCGCGGTAGACCCGGAACCTCGGCTTCAGGACCCGGGTTCCGGCCAGGGCGAGCACCGGCAGCACCAGCAGCAGGACGGCCAGGGCCAGCAGGTCCCGGCGCCCCATGATCTGCGCGGCCAGCAGCGACACCGCACCCGCGCCGAGCAGGCCCCAGCCGCGGCTGCTGAAGAAGTGCCCGGGGAACCGATCCCTTATCGCCACGGCGGAGCCATTCCCTAGCGCGGATTGGGCACGTTGGGCGGCGGCGCGGCTGCCATGGCCGAGGCCTTCTTCCGGCCAGAGCCGCCGGTTCCGTTGGGTGAGGCCGTCACGTCCGGGGTGACGGGTATCTTGGCGATGATGGCCCGGATGACGCTTTGCGGCGTCTCACCCGCGCTGGCCGCCTTGCGGTCGAGGATGATCCGGTGGGCGAGCACCGCCTCGGCGACGCTGACGACGTCGTCCGGCAGCACAAAGTCCCGGCCCTCCAGCGCGGCGGTGGCCTTCGCCGCACGCAGGAGCTGCAGCATGGACCGCGGGCTGGCGCCGAGCCGGAGAAGCCCGCTTTCCCGCGTGGCCCGGCCCAGGGCCACGGTGTATTCCTTGATGGACCGGGACACGTACACCTGCTGCACCGTGGCAATCATGGCGGCCACTTCCGCCGCGGTGACCACTGCCGTCACACGCGCCAGCGGAGAGGAGGCCTGGTGGGTTTCGAGCATCTCCATCTCGGACTCACGGTCCGGGTAGCCCATGGAAATCCGGGCCATGAAGCGGTCCCGCTGCGCTTCCGGTAGCGGATACGTGCCCTCCATCTCAATGGGGTTCTGCGTCGCCACCACCATGAAGGGCTCATCCAGCCGGTAGGACGTGCCGTCCACCGTGACTTGGTGCTCCTCCATGCACTCCAGCAGGGCTGACTGGGTCTTGGCCGAGGCGCGGTTGATTTCGTCCCCGATGACGATATTGGCGAACACCGCGCCGTGCCGGAACTCGAAGGTCCGGGTCGCCTGGTTGTAGATGGACACGCCCGTGACGTCGGACGGGAGCAGGTCCGGGGTGAACTGGATCCGGCTGACGGAGCAGTCGATGGTGCGGCCCAGCGTCTTCGCCAGGAGCGTCTTGCCCACCCCCGGGACGTCTTCGAGGAGCAGGTGGCCCTGGGCGAGGAGGACCGTGAGCGCCAGTTTGGCCGCTTCGGCCTTGCCGTCGATGACCGTATTGATCGCCGTCAGGATCCGGGTGCTGGCTGAGTGGAAAGCGTCGGCATCCATGGCCGGCAGTTCATGCCGCGGGGGCCGCTGTCCGGCTGCGTTTGGGTCCAAGGACGCGCGGCCCGGGAGGCTCTGTCCCTGGGGGAGGATGTCGTCTACGGAAGTGCGGTGGTAATCCATCGGCAGCCTTTCAGCCCTGGTGGGTCCCGGATCTGACCGCCCGCGGCGGCCGGGGCCCCGCAGTGGCATTCACCTGTTTCCTAACGGGGAAATTACAGAGTATTAACAGACTACTAACACAACTGCCGGCCCTGACAGAGAGTTCCGGGGAAATCTGGCCTCCGGTTAGGGTGGATGAATGCCCAATCCCCTCACTCCCGTCCCCTTCCGGTCGCCTGGAAACGACGGTACCGGACGCAGCGGGTATCCGCCCGCACCGGAACCGCTTCCCGTGCCGGTCATGGACAACCACACGCATTTGGACTTTCCCGACGCGGAGCTCGAGGTGGGCATCAAGGATGCCCTCGATGCCGCCGCCGCCGTGGGCGTCCAAGGCGCCGTGCAGGTGGGCTGCGACCTCGAATCGTCCCGGTTTACGGTCAACGCGGTCGACCTCGATTCACGGCTCCTGGGCGCTGTTGCCCTCCACCCCAACGACGCCCCCGGCTACGCCCGGCGCGGCGGCCTGGAGGAGGCCCTGGCCGAGATCGAGGAGCTTGCCGCCCATCCGAGGATCCGGGCGATCGGGGAGACCGGCCTGGACTTCTTCCGGACCGAGGGCGAGGGCCTGGCCCACCAGCGCTATTCGTTCCGCCGCCATATCGACATCGCCAAACGGCTCGGACTGACGCTGCAAATCCACGACCGCGACGCCCACGACGACGTCGTCCAGGTCCTGCGCGAAGAGGGGGCCCCGGAGCGGGTGGTCTTCCACTGTTTCTCCGGCGGCGAGGCGCTCGCCCGGACCTGCAACGCGGAGGGCTGGTACATGTCCTTTGCCGGAACTGTGACATTCAAGAACGCGACGGACCTGCGGGAAGCGCTGGCTATCGCTGAGCCGAGCCGGATCCTGGTCGAGACCGACGCGCCCTTCCTCACCCCGCACCCGCATCGCGGCCGGCCCAACGCGAGCTACATGGTTCCGTACACCGTGCGGGCCATGGCCGATGTGACTGGGTCGGAGCTTTCCGGGCTGTGTGCCCAGATCGCCGCAAATACGGTGCGGGCATACGGATCCTGGGACTGAACCTTCCTGATCCAGCTCCCCGGCATAGATACCAGGTATGCACAAATTCTTGGTTCCTTTATAACGCTTCGATTACAGTGGTCAACTATTAGCCGGGGTCGGGGAAGGCCTACGGATAATTTCACTCCAGCAGGGCGTGCATTGTGGCAAACAAACCACATGCGCGCTCTCGTTTTGGGTGAGGCAGTGCACGCATGTTCCGTGACGCTCCGGACGCTGTCCGGAGCCGCCGTTGGCGCGCTCACGGGGGATGGCCACGTGCACTTTTCCCCGTGCCCGGAAGGTCCAAGAGATTCGGGCAATTGTGGTCAAGTTCTTCACATCGGACGGCAAGTTCAGCTTCGTCAAGGTTGGCACGCAGCTCGTGGTGCTGGTGGCACTGGTGCTGGGCCTCGTGGCCTTCGTCGGCAATAACAAGACGATCACACTCAACGTGGATGGCAAAGTCAGCTCCGTCCAGACCTTCGGCGGAACCGTCGGCGAAGTCGTCAAGAGTGCCAAGGTTGAACTGCAGCCATCTGACAGGGTGTCGCCTTCGGCGGACGCCCACGTGCAGGACGGGTCAGTCATCAACGTCAACCTCGCCAAGGCCGTCAAGGTCAGCCTGGACGGCGCCGAACGGACCATCTCCACCACCGCACCCACCGTCGAGGGGCTCGTGACCGAACTCGGCGTGGCCAGCGCCTCGCAGGTCTCCGTGCCCAAGGACGCCCAGCTTGCCGTCTCGGGCTCCTTCGTCTCCATCTCGACGCCTAAAAAGGTGAGCCTCGTTGCGGACGGCAAGGCGGCAGCGACCACCACGACGGCGGCCACAGTCGCCAAAGTGCTCGAGGACGCCGGGCTTTCGCTCGGGGCCAGCGACCGCGTCTCCCAGCCCGGGAACGCTCCGGTGGTCAATGACATGGTGATTAAGGTCTCCCGCGTCGACGTCAGCAAGACGGCCAACACCACCGAGCCCGTCGCCTTCGAAACGCTCACCACCGAGAGTGCTGACATGTTCAAGGGTGAGAAGAAGGTTACCCAGGCCGGCGTCGCCGGTACCACCAGCAAGAACTTCAAGCTGGTCCTCGTGGATGGCCGGGAAGCCTCCCGGACCCTGGTGTCCGAGACCGTCAGCGTCCAGCCCGTCACCGAAAAGGTCACTGTCGGCACCAAGGAAAAGCCCGAGCCCGCCGCCAACACCGGTGCGGCCGCCCCCGCCATGATGAACCAGGGCATGTGGGACAAGATCGCCCAGTGCGAATCCGGCGGCAACTGGTCCACCAACACCGGCAACGGCTACTACGGAGGCCTGCAGTTTGACGTCGGTACCTGGCTCAGCTCGGGCGGCGGCGCCTACGCCCCGAACGCCGCGGCCGCCACCAAGGCCCAGCAGATCGCCGTCGCCAACCGGGTCTACGCCCAGCGCGGACTGCAGCCCTGGGGTTGCGGCTGGGCGGCCTCCAGCTAACAGGCCCGACCGGCGGCTGACCGCCCGCCACTGAACGCCCGACTCCCGCGGCTGCCGACCACAGCCGGGGGAGTGCACAGGCCGGGTCCGGATTCCCTCCGGACCCGGCCTGCGGCGTACCGGCGCCGGGATAGGATACCTAGGTGACTGAACCGAGCCCCTCCGCCCCCGAAAGCCTGCCCGGAGCGGCGCCCGCACCGCTGATGGGTGCCTCCGATATCCGCCGGCTGGCAGAGGAAATCGGCGTGCGGCCCACGAAGACCCTCGGGCAGAACTTCGTGATCGACGGCAACACCATCCGGCGGATCGTGAACGCGGCCGACATCCGGGCCGATGAGACCGTCCTGGAAGTCGGGCCCGGACTCGGGTCGCTGACCCTTGGCCTGCTGGACGCCGCCCGCAGCGTGGTCGCCGTCGAGATCGATCCGGTCCTTGCCGGGCGCCTGCCTGCCACTGTGGCCGAGTGGCGTCCGCACGCCGTCGGGAACTTCCACCTCGTCCTGGCCGACGCCATGCGGGTCACCGAACTTCCCGTCGAGCCGACCGCGCTCGTGGCGAATCTTCCCTACAACGTGGCCGTTCCCGTGGTGCTGCACCTGCTGCAGCACTTCCCGAGCCTGCAGCACGGCCTGGTCATGGTCCAGGATGAAGTCGCCGACCGGCTCGCGGCCGGGCCCGGTTCCAAGACCTACGGCGTTCCATCCGTCAAAGCCGCCTGGTACAGCAGCATGCGCAAGGCCGGCGTGATCGGCATGAACGTCTTCTGGCCAGCGCCCAAGATCCATTCCGGACTCGTCGCCTTCACGCGCCGGGAGCCCCCCGTCACGACCGCCACCAGGGAGCAGGTCTTCGCTGTGATCGACGCCGCCTTCGCGCAGCGCCGCAAGACGCTCCGGGCCGCGCTGGCCGGCTGGGCCGGCAGCGCCGCGGAGGCCGAACGCTGCCTGCGGGCCGCCGGCGTCGACCCCACCGCACGCGGCGAAGTGATCGACATCGCGGCGTTCGCCAGAATCGCCGAAGCCCACGGACAACCGGACTCCTGAGCTCCTTGTGAGCTCTGCATGGGCGCCGCCGGGGGCTGTTGCGTGCTTGGAGCCCGGGCCGCGATGCCATAGCGTGGAGCCATGAACGCAGTGAGAGGGCGCTTTGCCGCGAGGACCGTCCGGGTGAAAGCTCCAGGCAAGGTTAACGTCTCACTGGATGTCGGACCGCTGCGGCCTGACGGCTACCACTCCGTGGCGAGCGTCTATCTGGCTGTCTCGCTCTACGAAGAAATTGCCGCCACCAGCACCGATACCGGCGAGATCACCGTCAGCATCAGTGACGCGAGCACCGTGGACCTCGACGGGGTGGACATTCCGCTCGATCACCGCAACCTGGCCTACAAAGCCGCCGCCATCATGGCCGACGTCTCGGAACACTCCACGGGTGTCCACCTGGAGATCACCAAACGTGTGCCCGTGGCTGGCGGCATGGGCGGCGGATCGGCCGACGCCGCCGCCACCCTGCTGGCCTGCGACGCGTTATGGAACAGCGGACTGTCCCGCGATGAGCTGGCCCACCTGGCCGCCGAGCTCGGCGCCGATGTTCCCTTCGCGCTGCTGGGCGGCACCGCCGTCGGACTGGGCCTGGGTGATGACCTCTCGCCGGCCCTGGTCAAGGCCCAGACGGACTGGGTCCTGGTCAGCGCGGACTTCGGCCTGCCCACCCCTGAGGTCTACCGCACCCTGGACCGCCTGCGCGCGGCCGAGGGCCTGGCGGTGGACGAACCCGACGCCGTGGATCCCGGCGTGCTCACGGCTCTGCGCAGCGGCGATGCCGACGCCCTGAGCCGCGTCCTGGTCAACGACCTCCAGCGCGCCTCGATCGAACTGGCCCCGGGCCTGCGCGAGACCCTGGGCCGCGGCGAGGCCTGCGGCGCGATCGCAGGCATCGTCTCCGGCTCCGGACCCACCGTCGCGTTCCTCGCGCATAGCCCCGCCGCGGCCGCCGGACTCGCCGAAGAGCTGCGGCACCACAGCCTCGACGCCATGGCGGTGCACGGGCCGGTGCACGGGGCCCGCATCATCTCCGATACGCTCCTTTAGGAGCTTTTGACGCACCGCATCCAATGACTTCACAGCTTCACTTCACCGATACACCTAAGAAAGCAGTTCCCAGTGGCACACCTGCTCGGCGGCGAGAACCTCACGGTCTCGTATGCAACCCGTACCGTCCTCGATGGCATTACCCTCGGCCTTGAAGAGGGCGACCGGATCGGGATGGTGGGCCGCAACGGTGACGGCAAGTCAACCCTGATGCGGTTGCTGGCCATGCGCTCCACCCCGGACTCCGGCCGGGTGACCAAGCGCAGCGAGGTCAACATCGGCTACCTGGACCAGAGCGACGTGCTCGACGGCGACCTTACCGTCGGCGCCGCGATCGTGGGGGACCAGGCCGACTACGAGTGGGCCCGCAATCCCCAGATCCGCGAAGTCATGGGCGGGCTGGTGTCCGACGTCGACTGGCACGCCAACGTCCACGCGCTCTCCGGCGGGCAGAAGCGGCGTGTGGCGCTGGCCAAGCTGCTGATCGAGGACCACGACGTCATCATGCTCGACGAGCCCACTAACCACCTCGACGTCGAAGGCGTCGCGTGGCTGTCCCGGCACCTGAAGACCCGCTGGCGGGCCAACCAGGGCGCCTTCCTCGTGGTCACCCACGACCGGTGGTTCCTCGACGAAGTCTGCACCAAGACCTGGGAAATCCACGACGGCATCATGGACCCGTTCGACGGCGGCTATGCCGCCTACGTCCTGGCCCGCGCCGAGCGGGACCGGTCCGCGTCCGTGATGGAAAGCAAGCGCCAGCAGCTCGTGAAGAAGGAACTCGCCTGGCTCCGGCGCGGTGCCCCGGCCCGCACCGCCAAGCCCAAGTTCCGGATCGAGGCAGCCAACGCCCTGATCGCGGACGTCCCCGAGCCGCGCGACTCGACGGCGCTGAGCAAGATGGCCACCGCCCGGCTGGGCAAGGATGTCCTGGACCTCGAGCACGTCTCGCTGGACTTCCTCGGCGGCGAGCCCGGGCAGAAGCTCTTCGACAACATCACGCTGCGCCTCGCCCCCGGGGAGCGGCTGGGCCTCGTGGGCGTCAACGGCGCCGGCAAGACCACCCTGCTCAAACTCCTCAACGGCGAGATCCAGCCCACCTCCGGGAAGGTCAAGCGCGGCAAGACGGTGGTCACCGCGGTCCTGACCCAGGAGGTCAAGGAACTCGACGACGTCTCGGATCTGCGCGTGATCGAAGTGATCGAGCGGGAAAAGCGCTCCTTCAACGTCGGCGGCAAGGAATTCACCGCCGGCCAGCTCGTGGAGCAGCTGGGCTTCACCAACGAGAAGCAGTGGACCCCGGTCAAGGACCTCTCCGGTGGCGAACGCCGGCGGTTGCAGCTCCTGCGCCTGCTCGTGGGGGAGCCGAACGTGCTGATGCTTGACGAGCCGACCAACGACCTCGACACCGACACGCTCGCCGCCGTCGAAGATGTGCTCGACGGCTGGCCCGGCACGCTCGTCGTCGTCAGCCACGACCGCTACCTACTTGAGCGCGTCACGGACCACCAGATGGCGCTCCTTGGTGACGGCAAGATCCGCGCCCTGCCGCGCGGCGTGGACCAGTACCTCGAACTGCGGGAAGGGGCTCTGGCCGGCTCCACGATCACCGGCGGCGGCAACCCCGTCACCTCCGCGGGCGGGGGATCCGCGCCCGCCGCCAGCGGCCCTTCTGAGGCCGAAAAGCGCGACGCCCGCAAGGCCAAGAACCGGATCGACCGCCAGCTGGGCAAACTCAAGCAGCAGGAAGACAAGATCCACGCCCAGATGACCGCCGGGGCCGGGGACGCCAGCAAGTTCGACCAGCTCGCCGGGCTCAACGCGAAACTCCAGGAACTGGCCGGCGAACGCGAAGCCCTTGAACTCGAATGGCTCGAGGCCCTGGAAGTGCTGGGGGAGTAGCCTCCTGCCCATCCCGGGACATGTCCAGCGTGAGCACCCGCCGCTGGACATGTCCCTCGCAGCCCTCAAAACCCACGGGACATGTCCCTTGCAGGGCTGAATTTCCGCTGGGCATGTCCCTCGCAGGGCTCAATTTCCGCTAGGCATGTCCCTCGCCGCGGGCCAGGGATGGGCATATTGGCATTATGTCCATTGCTCGGGACTAACACTGGGCATGTTCCGCATTGGAACCAGGGTCTCTGCGCACGCCCGGGAAGGCACGTTCCGCGGAGYKCGTGAATCCCGCGGCACATGTCCGGCCGCGCAGACCAACACTGGACATGTCCCTTGGAGGGCTGAATTCCCGCTGGGCATGTTCCTCGGCGCGGGCCAGGGATGGGCATATTGGCATTATGTCCATCGCTCGGAACCAACGCTGGGCATGTCCCGCWTAGGGGACGGGGTCTCGGCGCGTGCCCCGGGAAGGCACGTTCCGCGGAGCTCGTGAATCCCGCGGCACATGTCCSGCCGCGCAGACCAAGAATGGGCATGTCCCGTGGCGCCGCCCACCCGCGCCCACCACCGCCCACCCGCGCCTGCCCGCCCCCTTCCACGGCGCTGAGTCGCACGAGCATCAACCTTCGTGGCAGAATTGATTCTCGTGCCACAGGTCAAGCCTGGGCACGGTCCGCTCTGGTGTAATGGCAGCACCCCGGCCTTTGGAGCCGTGGAGTATAGGTTCGAGTCCTATGGGCGGAACTTGGCGAGACACACTGCGCAACCAAGCAAGGAGAGCCAATACGTGAGCCCCGAGAATACTGGCCCAGCCGCCGTGATCGTACTAGCTGCAGGGGCCGGTACCCGGATGAAATCCCGTACCCCCAAGATTCTCCATGAGATCGGCGGCCGCTCGCTGGTCGGCCACGCGCTCCAGGCGGCCCGCAGTATCAGCCCCCGCGAGCTGGCCCTGGTGGTCCGGCATGAACGCGACCTCGTGGCCGCACACGTCTCCGCCCTCGATCCGAAAGCCCTGATTGTGGACCAGGACGATGTGCCCGGCACCGGCCGCGCGGTCGAGGCGGCACTGGAAGCGCTCGACACGCTCGACCCCCAAGGACGGCTGGGCGGAACGGTCGTGGTCACGTACGGCGACGTCCCGCTGCTCACCGGTGGCCTGCTCAGCGAGCTCGTCGTCGCCCACGAGGCCGAGGGCAACGCCGTCACCGTCCTCACCGCCGTGCTCGAGGACGCCACTGGCTACGGTCGCATCCTCCGCGCAGAAGACGGAACCGTCACGGGAATCCGCGAACACAAGGACGCCACCGGCGCCGAACGCGAAATCCTTGAGGTCAACTCCGGCATTTACGCCTTCGACGCCGCCGTCCTGCGCGACGCGCTGGTCCACGTCACCACGGACAACGCCCAGGGCGAAAAGTACCTCACCGATGTCCTGGCCCTGGCCCGCGCCGCGGGCGGCCGCGTCGCCGCCGTCGTCACCGAAGACCGCTGGCAGGTGGAGGGCGCCAACGACCGCGTCCAGCTCTCGGCGCTCGGCGCTGAACTCAACCGCCGCACCCTCGAAGCCTGGATGCGCGCCGGCGTGACCGTCGTGGATCCCGCCACGACGTGGATCGACGCCACGGTGACGCTCGACGAGGACGTCCGGCTCCTGCCCAACACCCAGCTGCATGGCAGCACCATGGTGGCGCGCGACGCCGTCGTCGGCCCGGACACCACGTTGACCGACGTCACGGTGGGGGAGGGCGCCACGGTGATCCGCACCCATGGCTCCGGCTCCACGATCGGGGCGCGCGCCAGCGTGGGCCCCTTCACCTACCTGCGCCCGGGCACCGTCCTGGGCGAGACCGGCAAGATCGGCGCGTTCTACGAAACCAAGAACGTCACGATCGGCCGCGGTTCGAAGCTGTCCCACCTCGGCTACGCCGGGGACGCGGAGATCGGCGAAGACACCAACATCGGCTGCGGCAACATCACGGCCAACTACGACGGCGAGAAGAAGCACCGTACGGTGATCGGTTCGGGGGTGCGCACCGGTTCGAACACCGTGTTCGTGGCCCCCGTGCGCGTGGGTGACGGCGCCTACAGCGGCGCCGGTGCGATCATCCGCAAGGACGTCCCGGCCGGCGCCCTCGCCGTCACCCTGGCCCAGCAGCGGAACTCGGACGGCTGGGTGGTGGCCAACCGCCCCGGTTCCGTTTCCGCCGGCCTGGCCGAGTCCGCCCTGGCCGAAGCCGCTGCCTCGGTGGATTCCGCCGCGGGCGCCGCCCCAACATCCTCCACTACTCCGGCACCGACAGAAGAGGGCTAGCAATCATGAGCGAAATTACGGCACACGGCGAGAAGAAGCTGGTGCTGGCCGCGGGGCGCGCGCACCCTGAGCTGGCGAAGGAGATCGCGAAGGAGCTCGGCACCGAGCTGCTGCCCCTGGATGCCTACGACTTCGCCAACGGCGAGATCTACGTGCGGGCCGGCGAGAGCGTCCGAGGCACCGACGCCTTCGTGATCCAGGCCCACCCGGCACCGTTGAACAACTGGCTCATGGAACAGCTGATCATGATCGATTCGCTCAAGCGGGCCTCCGCCAAGCGCATCACTGTGGTGTCCCCGTTCTACCCCTACGCCCGGCAGGACAAGAAGGGCCGTGGCCGCGAGCCGATCTCGGCACGCCTCGTCGCCGATCTGTACAAGACCGCCGGCGCCGACCGCATCATGAGTGTGGACCTGCACACTTCCCAGATCCAGGGCTTCTTCGACGGCCCCGTGGACCACCTGATGGCCATTCCGCTCCTGGCCGACTACATCCGCACCCGGGTCGGCTCGGACAAGGTCACTGTCGTCTCGCCGGACACCGGCCGCGTCCGCGTGGCCGAGCAGTGGGCCGAGCGCCTCGGCGGCGCGCCGCTGGCGTTCGTGCACAAGAGCCGGGACCTCACCGTGCCCAACCAGGCCGTCTCCAAGACGGTCGTGGGCCAGATTGAAGGCCGCACCTGCGTCCTGATCGACGACATGATCGATACCGGCGGAACCATCTCCGGCGCCGTCCAGGTGCTCAAGAACGCCGGCGCCAAGGATGTCATCATCGCCGCGACCCACGCCGTGTTCTCCGATCCGGCGGCCCGCCGGCTCTCCGAGTCCGGCGCCCGCGAAGTCGTGGTCACCAACACGCTGCCGATCACCGCGGACAAGCGCTTCCCGCAGCTGACCGTGCTCTCCATCGCGCCGCTGATCGCCCGCGCCATCCGTGAAGTGTTCGACGACGGCTCCGTCACCAGCCTGTTCGACGGCCAGGCCTAAGCCGGCCGGCGGAGGGCCCGGTTTCAGGAACCGGTCCCTCCGCTGGTAGCCTTGTACCGAAACCTTGGCGAGGGAGAGCGCCGGCATTCCGTATTGATGTGAATTATTCGGAACCCGGACTGCTGGTCTCCGTAATCGACTGGGTCTGAATCTCCTTCTGAAGGGCCGCCGCACGGCAGCCCGGCGTTGAAGGTCGTAAACAGACCTCCGCCCTTGCTGAACACCGTTTAGTCCCACAGCTTGAAATCCCACGAGGAGATATCCATGTCTGAGCAGAAGCTCGCAGCAGAAGTCCGCACCGAATTCGGCAAGGGCTTCGCCCGCCGCGCCCGCATGGCCAACCTGATCCCGGCCGTCATCTACGGCCACGGCGCCGAGCCGATCCACATCACCCTGCCGGCGAAGGCCACCACCCTGGCCGTCCGCACCGCCAACGCCCTGCTGACCCTGGACATCGACGGCGAGCAGCACCTGGCCCTCGTCAAGGACATCCAGCGCAACCCGATCAAGCAGATCATCGAGCACCTCGACCTGCTGACCGTCCGCACCGGCGAGAAGGTCACCGTTGACGTGCCCGTTCACCTCAGCGGCGAGCTGGCTCCGGGCAACGTCCACAACCTGGAAATGACGGTCGTTTCCGTCGAAGCCGAGGCAACCCACCTGCCGACCGCCATCGAGGTCAGCATCGAAGGCCGTAGCGCCGGCGAGCACATCCACGCTTCCGACCTCGTCCTGCCGAAGGGTTCCACCCTGCTGGCCGACCCCGAAGCACTCGTCGTCAACATCTCCGAGGCCACCGAAAACGTCGAAGAGGGCGAAGAGGGCGAAGCAGCCACACCGTCAGCCGAAGCAGCAGCCGAGTAATTCCGGCGAATTAGACGGCGGCCGGGTCCCTCAGGGGCCCGGCCGCCTTCGTCTCCGGTGCCGTAGCCCGCGCCGTACGCGCCCACTTGACCCGGCCCACCTGACCCGCCCCACTGGCCGTGTCCTACCGGCCGCGTCCCACCGAAGGACTGACCCATGACCGACACCTGGCTGATCGTAGGCCTTGGCAACCCCGGATCCGAGTACAGCCACAACCGGCACAACGTCGGGCAGATGGTCCTGGACGAACTCGCCTCGCGCGTCGGTGGTGGCTTCAAATCGCACAAATCGCGTGCCCAGGTCCTCGAAGGGCGCCTGGGCATCGGCGGACCCCGGATCGTGCTGGCCAAGCCGCTGTCATACATGAACGTCTCCGGCGGCCCGGTGTCTGCCCTGGCCCAGTTCTTCGGCATCGATCCGGCCCATGTCATTGCCGTCCATGACGAGATCGACATCCCCTTCGACACCGTGCGGCTCAAGATCGGCGGCGGCGAAGGCGGCCACAACGGACTGCGCGACATCTCCAAGGCCCTGGCCACCAAGGACTACCTGCGCGTGCGGGTGGGCGTCGGGCGTCCGCCCGGACGGATGGAGACCGCGGACTTTGTCCTGCGTGACTTTTCCGCGCCGGAGAAAAAGGAACTGCCCTTCCTCATCGACTCAGCTGCCGACGCCGTCGAAGTCCTGGTCCGGGACGGCCTCACCGCCGCCCAACAAAAGTTCCACCCCGCCAAGGCGACGTAGCCCTCCCGGACGTATACGCAGGCAAAACAGCACGGAGCCAAAATGCCACGACCGCGGGCCGGCCCGGGCCCGCGGCAGGCGGCCGGCGACTAAGTTGCATGCGGATTACGTGTTTCCTTTCCAAGCTTTCCGCATTCCAGCTATGATCTGTCTACTCTCATGTCGGGGGATAGGGATACGCTACTTCTAAGTGGGCAGTCCGGGGTTGCTGTCTGCAAAGCGGTACGAAGGAAACTACATGTCGAGGGATTCGCTGGGCTGGGGGAATGTTTCCACTACATTGGCACCCGCCGAAGAAGAACATGCTGCCGGTCAGGTCGCGAGACACGGCTGGTCCGGTTTGGCGCGGAACGCTGATGCCGAGCGCGTCCGCCAGGAACTGCTTGCCCAGGACCGGATGGGCGTCGTCATCACGGGCGACCGCGGCGTGGGCAAAACGCTTGTCGGCCGGACCGCCCTCGCGGGCTTCGGCCCCGAGGTGTACACCATCCAGCTCCGCAGTTCAGGGCCGGGGTCGGCAACGCCGTACGGCTGCCTCGCCTTCACCCTTGCGCGGCTCCCGCAGAGTTCCCTGGGCTCGCCGACCGCCATCCTGCACGGCATTACCTCGCTGATCCGCGACGACGCCGCCGGCCGCCAGTGCGTGATCCTGCTCGACAACGCCGGTGCCCTCGATGAACTCAGCACCGGGGTCCTGCTCAACCTGCTGCAGACCCGGACCGCCCGGTTGATCGCAACGGCCCAGCGCACCACTGACCTTCCGCCCGATTTCTACTGGCTCATCACTTCCGGCCAGCTCGCCGAGGTCCGGCTCGCCAACCTGACCGAGCTCGAGACGCTGGAGGTCCTGCAGTCAGCTTTGGGCCATCGGGTCTCGACCGCCCTCGCAAGCCAGCTGCACCAGCTGGTCGGCGGCAGCCCCACGCTCCTGCAGGCCGTCGTCTCCGAACAAATCGAACGCGGAAACCTTGTCCTGTCCGGATCCGTGTGGACACTGCTCGATGAGGTCGTGCTCGATGGCCGCACGGCGCTGGAGGATATTGTCCGGGCCAGGTATGCCAGGGAAACACCCGAGGCCCGGGAGGTCATCGACGTCCTCTCCTGCGCCCGGACCTTGCCCCTGTCCCGGCTCGCCAGGATGTACAGCCCCGGTGTCATCGCCGACATGGAAGAGGCCGGCCAGATCGTGGTCGACCGCGCGGACCGGCACCTCGTCACGCTGGGCGACCGCTACCTCGGCGACATTGTCCGCAACTGGCTCAGCGTGGAGCGCCGGCTGGAGCTCCGGGACAAGGTCCCCGGGCACCAGGAACATGAACTGGACGAGCTGACAGTCGAAGACCTGCTGGCCTACGCGGCGTGGACCCACGACTGCCACGCCCAGCTGGCCCCCGCGCACGCCGTGGCGGCTGCCAGTGCCGCCGTCAAGCTCTTCGACCCGAAATTTGCACTCAAATGCGCCGGCAGTCTTTCTCCCTCTGATCCTGAATGGGCCGAAGGGCAGCTCCAGAAATCGGCCGCCTACCTCCAGCTCGGCCTGCCCCTGCAGGCCATGTCCGCGCTGGACGACGTCTCCGAACGGCAGGTCCACGGCCTTGCGGCCGAGAACTTCGCCGAATTCATCGCGGCGAAGGCTGACTGCATGGCGTGGCTGGATGACCGCTCCGGCCAGGTCCCCGAACTGCTCGGGCAGGCCAGGGTCCGGCTCCAGGACCTGAGTCTGGACGAGCCGTCCCCCGCTCTTGCGGCGCTTGCCCGGGCGGGGCTCTGCCTGGACCTGTGCGAGTTCAACTATTTCTCTTTCATCGGGGATTTCGAGCCCATGATGGAGCGGCTTACCACCGCTGCCACCACGGACGTGCCCGGCGCCGATCCCGTGCACCGGCTCAGGTCGGCCATCATCCTGATGGAGGCCTGGTCCATGACCGGTCACGAACTCGACGCCCGCAAACTCATGCGGGAAATCGGCGGACAGCTGGGCGAGTGGTCCAACGTGCCGCGCATCCGGGAAAACTTCGCTTGGCGCTCTTTCAACGTGCTGCTCCTCTCGGGCCTGTGGCGCCAGGCCATCGACATGCTTAAGGACGCGAGCGGCCGGGCCGGGCACGGGCTGCATTCCGGCAGCGCCGCTACGGACCTCGCCGTCGGACTCGCCTATGTCTATGCCGGCCGCGGGTACATGGCTCTGGATCCGTTGCTGGCCGCGATCGCCCAGCTGGAGGTCCGGGCGAGCCTGCAGTCCCTGCGCCAGGCATACGCCGCCACTGCTTTTGCCTACGCCCAGACCGGCAACTCGGTTCAGGCCACGATCTACCTGGACCGGGCCCGCTCGGCTGACGGCCCGGCCCGCTTCACGGTCGGCAGTTCCACCGAGTTCTGCATGGATATGGCGTCGCGGTGGCTCGGTGACCCCGAGGCCAAGGATCGGCTGATACGGTCCGCGGAGGAGCATTTCCGGAAGGGCCGCTACACTCTGGCCGGCATCTGCATGCTCGGGGCCACCGTCAACGGCACCGTCAAGGATTTTCTTTTCATGGAGGAAATCGCCGGGCTGCGGCAGGGGCCGCTGGCCGAGCTGTCCCGGACGGTCGCCTTCGGCAGCCGGAAGAAGGACGCCGCGATCATGCTCGAAGCCGCCGGGCAGGCCGCGGGGCTCGAACTGGACGCCGTCCAGGCCCGGTGCGCCGCGCTGGCATTCGACTTCGCGAAGGGCGCCGGGCTGACCGCCAGCGCCAACGCCGCCTACAGCATGCTGGAGAGCCTCTCGGAGTCCGTGCCGGCGCTGCCTGTCATGCCGCGCAACAAGGGTCCGCTGCTGACAGACCGGGAGCGGCAAATCGCCACCCTGGCCGGGAACGGGGTCTCCAACAAGGACATCGCCCTGGAAGTGGGCATTTCCGTCAGGACCGTGGAGGGCCACTTGTACCAGGTGTTCACGAAGCTCGGCGTTTCTTCGCGAAGTGATCTGCTTGGACTCATCTAGGGGGCCGGCGGGGAACCCCGGCACGGCGTCGGCCCGCGCCTTGACCGGGAGGTCGGAAGATTTGATGTCGGCAGTGGAAGCCCTCCAGGGCGGCAGCCATGTGGCCGTGTTCGTCCTCGGCGACAGCGGGATGGGCAAATCAAGGCTCATCGACGCCGTCGTCGGGGAGCTGGGCCCGGAGGTGACGCCGGTGCCGATCCACGGCAGCGCCTCGTTGACCAAGGTGCCCTACGGTGTCCTTGGCCCCTTCATCGTCGGACTGCCGGTCCAGGAAGCAACATCGCAGCTGGCCGTGCTGAGGACCCTGTGGGCGCATCTGGAAGAGCAGAAGCGGGCCACCCAGAAGCCCCTTCTGCTGGTCGTTGACGACGCACACGATCTCGACGAGGCGACGGCCGGAATCCTCGCGGAGCTGGCGGCGGCCGGCTGGGCGAAACTGCTCGTGGGCGCGGCGGCCCGGCCCGGACTGCCGGAACCGCTCCTGCAGCTTTGGTTTGAAGGCATCGCCGAACGGCACGACCTTCGCCCGCTCACCCTCGCGCAGACCACAGAGATGCTGGAGGGCGAGCTCGGCTCGCAAGTGCTGCCAAACGTCGCCGAGATCCTCTGGGAGGCCTCCGGCGGCAACCCGATGCTCCTCAACGGGCTCCTGGACGACGCCAGGAACGACGGGACGCTGCTGCGGCGCAACGGTGTCTGGTTGTTCACCCGGCACCTGAACAGCCACGGTGACCGGCTGACCGACGTCGTGCGCCGCCAGCTGCTGCTGCGCTCGCCGGAAGAACGCCAGGCCCTGAACCTCGTGGCGCTGGCCGAACCGGTGTCCCGGGAACTGATCGAGTCGGTGGCCGGCGAAGAGGCCGTGGGATCACTGATCGACAGCGAACTGATCCGGGTCACGGACGACGGGACGGGTGAGCTGCGGCTGTGGCATACCGTGTACGGCGACACCCTGCGGAACCTGATTTCGCCGGCCAGGAGCCTGCAGCTTCGGCAGAGCCTGCTGCGCAAGATGGACAGCGAGCCGACGTCTGCCGAGGGACTGCTGCGGCAAGTGAGCTGGTCGATCGAATGCGGCGCGGAGGTCGAGGACCGTCAGCTCCTGAGGGCGGCCGTGTTGGCGAGCCGGCTTTACGAGGACGAGCTCGCCCGCAAGGCTGCCGTCCTCGTCAAGGATCCGGAACTGCAGATGGCGGCCCGCGCCGTGATAGCACGGACCCGCTACAACGCCTCCGACTACGTGGCGGCCCGGGACATCCTCGACGCCGATTTCGGGCAGGGAAACAGCATCCCCGGGCTCCTGGCCGGATCCCTCCTGTGGGCCGCAACGATGTCTGCGCTGGGGCACACGCCGGCAGAGATCATCAAGCGGGCACAGGTGCTTCGACGCGCCGCCGAACGCCTCGCCGCGGCCCGGCCGGACGACGCCGAAGCCATTCACCGTGCCACGGAAGAGCGGCTGGAGATCCTGGAAGCCATGGTCCTGGCGCTGGCGGGCGAGTACGCCGCAGCCCCGGTCGCGGCGGCGTCCGCCGAGGACGCGGCTGCCGGCACGCTGCCGTCGAACACCCCGCCGTCGAACGCCCCGCCGTCGAATGCCCCGCCGTCGAACACCCTCGTACAGGCGTTCCGGCTCTGCCTCGACGCGGAGCGGCTCTTGGCCGGCGGCAAGGGACTGAGCGCCCTCGCCGCGATGACCCGGGCCATCGAGGCCGCCGGGGCCGATCACGATGAGCTCTACTTCCTCACCGACTTCCTCGTGGTCCGATCCGCGGCCGCCGCACTCCACTCCGGCGACTGGCAGGGGGCGGAAAGCCTCCTGACCGGCTTCGTCGCCGGATCCGGGCCCAACCTGATTTCCTTCGGCGGGGGAGTGCACGCGGCGCACGGCATCATCCTGCTCTACCAGGGCAAGGCCGCCCAGGCCCTGAACACGCTAGGTGCCGCGCTCGAAGCGCTGCGGTTGACCGACCCCCAGCAGCTGTTCGCGCTCACGGCGGCCATGGCCTTCGCGGCAGCCGCCGAAGTTGGTGCCCAGACGAAGGCGGAGCTACTCCTCGCCGACTTCGAGGCAGCACCCGCGGCCTTGCCGCGGTTTATGCGCTCGCTGGCCGCGATGGCCGTGGTCTATGGAAAGGCCCGGCTCGGGAACTACCCGGGTGCTATCGCGGAACTGAAGCGGCTCGGCCGCCCGTACCCGGACGTGGACACCGCCGGGCTCGAACTCGACGCGCTGGCCTTCTGCCTGGCCCTGGGGGACACGGACTCTGCGCCGAGGCTGCTCGAACTCCGGGCCGGGCTCGAGGGCCCAAGGCCCGCCGCGATCTGCGCCTACGCCGCAGCCATCAGCACGGACAACGCCGCAGACCTCCTTGAGGCCGCGAAAACCTGTGAGGAGGCGGAACTGTGGGCCTTTGCCGCCCTCGCCTACGACGCCGCGGCGCACGCCTACCGGGCCGCGGGCGACACCCTCAGGGAGCGCATGGCCAATTCCCAGCGGAAGCGGTGCCTGGACCGGGCCGATGACCTTCCCGGTGACGAAGCGGCCAAGAACGATGACTCGCTCGGCATACTGACCCGCCGCGAGCGCGACATTGTGGCGCTGGCGGTACGCGGCCTCACTGACCGGCAGATTGCCGCAGAGCTCCAGGTGTCCGTGCGCACGGTTGAAGGCCATCTCTACCGCAGCTACGCGAAACTCAACGTCAAGGGCCGTGAGCAGCTTCCCGGTATCGGCGGGCACTAGCGGCAAGCAAGGGAGAGGCCGCGTGGGGCCGTGTCCGCCGGCCGGCCGTGGCGGGCCGCTTCCCCGGTGTCCGGGCCGCTAGCTTCCCCGGTGTCCGGGCCGCTACCGGCGCCAGACACGTGCAGCGGGATTGCAACTACTTGGTCTGGGCCTTGCGGCAGCGCCGGCCCAACTGAGTACAGCTACGTAGAGCCGGCGGAATACTCGCTAGGTAATCGAGTACTACTTACGCATCCCGAAAATACGCGTAGTCCCTACCGTTGAGGTATCACCGCTCACACTTTGATTGCGAAGGTCTCTTATATGTTCCAGCAAGACGCCGGCTTGCCTGCGGGCAGCGGCCAGACAGAAATAGTGTTTCCGGCGCAAAGAAACGGTCATGGCCGCAGTAAGGACCGACCCTTCACCCGCCAGGAGGTCGTTGCCGACATCGTTGAGACCCTGACGTCGGGTTCCGGCTGCGGCATCGTACTCGTGGGCGACCACGGGGCCGGCAAGTCCTTTATCGCCCAGCGCGCCCTGGAGCAGCTCGGCGACGAGTACCTGGTAGTCCAGGTCAGGGGCAGCTCCATATCCTCAAAGCTTCCCTACGGGGCCTTGAGCGTCCTGCTCAACGACCTCGACGCCTCCCACCTCGAGCACCCGCTGATGGTGCTGCGCGGACTGACCCAGCTGCTCCACAACAAATCCGAAGGCCGGCCAATCGTCCTCTTCGTGGACAACGCCCATGACCTCGACGAGCTCTCCAGCATGATGGTGGCCCAGTTGAGCGCCGGGTCCCATGTCACGCTGCTGGCGGCGTGCGTTGACATGCCGCACATCGGCGGGGACATCATGGGCCTGTGGAAGGATGACCTGCTCCGACGGGTGGACCTCGGACCGTTCGACTTCGCAGAGACGGCAGCAACGTTGCACCACGAATACGGCGGCCGGTTCTCCCTGACCGCTGCCCGGGCGCTTTGGAGTGCGAGCGGGGGGAACGCCTTGTTCCTCCATTCCCTGGCCCGGGAGCAGATCAAGCTGGGCACAGTGGTCCGCCAGGACGGTGTGTGGTTCCTGGGGAACGGCCCCATCGCCTTGACCGGAGAGATCCGGGACGTCGTGAAGGCGCGCCTCAACCGGCTCGGCAACGGCCAGCGCGACGTCTTTGAACTGCTGGCACTCGCCGGGGCAGTCCCGCTGCAGACCCTCATGCTCATCGCCAACCCGCAGGATATGGACGCGCTCCAGGAGCGGGCCCTGATCCGGGTCACCCACGATCATCCGCCGATGGTCAGCATCGCCAATCCGGTGACTGCCGGCATTGTCGCCAACGTGGTCCCGCCCGGGCGCAGCGCCGAACTCCGCCGCCGGCTCACGGCCGTGCTCCAGGAATCGGACACGCTGGACACCGGCGGCTCGGCCGGCGTCGCCTGGGCTCTGGACTGCGGGGAAGAGGTGAGCTCCGAGGTCGCCCTGGCCGCTGCCCGCGCCGCGAACGGTGCATCCGACCACGCGGCCGCCTTGCGATTTGTCCAGGAGGTCGAAGGAAGCGAACCCGCCGCCCTGATGGCCATCGAAACAGTCAATGCCCACGTCTCGGTGAACAACGAGGAGTCCGCACGCCGGGTTCTGGAGGCACTGGATGACGGCGCATGCGCCAAGCTTCCCCTGACCGAGTGGACCGCCTTGCAGCTGCTGCGCGTGGAACTGGACAAACGCAGCACCGCCCCGGGCGCCGACCCCGAAGCCCGGATACAGGAGTTCGCCGAGCGGCTGGCTGCCGAGCCCGCCGCGCAGAGTTCAGTTGCAGTTGCAGCCCGGGAGCGGCTGCGTCTGGCGGAGGCTGAACTCGCCGCTTTCCGTGGGCGCTACGACGAGGTCTTGGCCATAACCGACGGCGTGGACGCGGGGGACCTGGGCAGCGAACCAAGGATCCTGACCGCCAGCGTGCGCAGCGAGGCCCTGGCCGTCACCGGCAACGTCGTGTGGGCGCTCGCACTTGGAAAGCAGATCCTGGCGGCCACAGCCGGCGTGCGGCTCACGGACCATGCGGTTCGTGAGATCAGGGGCAGATTCCTCCTCCTCCTTTTGCTCTCAGGCAAGTTCAGGGAAACGTCCGTCTATCTCGAGGACACGTACAGCGGCGCAGAGCCCCAGACCAGGCTGGGCGGGATGTTTGAGATCGGCCACGGCGTCATGGACCTGCATGCCGGACACCTCGACGACGCCTTGTCCCGGCTCCAGGCAGGCCGGTGGCAGCTCCGGGCGCAGGATCCCGACGCTTTGGGCGGCCTGGCCGCCGCCGTGTGTGCCTATGCCGCCGCACTCCAGGGCGAAGAGGAACAGGCTGGCCTGCTACTGGACGATCTTGCCCAGGCCCGGCCGCCCGCGGCCTGGCTGGTGGAACGGCTCACACGCTATTTCGAACTTTCGGCCCAGGCCGAGCTCGGCCAGAGGGCAACGTCCATCCGCGCGCTCTCGGCCGAAGCGGGCAACGACGCCGAAACGTCAGCGCTGGCCCCCGCGCTACTGTTCCAGTCCGCCGCGGCCCGGTTGGGAGACCGCCAGGCGGGCCAGAAGCTCGGCAGCCTGAGCGGGAGGGTGACCGGACAATTCGCGGCCCTGTGCTCACGGCTGGCCGAAGGCATGCGCGAGGCTGACAGCGAACAGTTACTGGCAGCATCCAAGGAAGCTGAGGCATGCGGCAACACCGTGTTCGCCAGGGACGCGGTGCGGAAATCCGTCGGCTGCGCAAACGACGCCGGCAACCGCATCGCGCTGCGGATCGCCCAGCGGGCGCAGCAGTCCCTCGATGACAAGTTCGGCAGTCCGAAGAACGGGCTGCGGTCGCTCACAACCTCAACCCTGACGGCGAGGGAATGTGAAGTGGCGGTCCGGGCCGCTGCCGGTACGTCCAACCGCAAGATCGCGGAACAGATGCACGTATCCGTCCGCACCGTGGAGGGACACCTCTATCAGGTGTATTCGAAGCTGCACGTCGCCAGCCGATCGGAACTTAAAGATGTCATCTCGACTCCGGCAGACAGCGCCAGGCTCGGCTGAGCCCGGCAGACTGCAGGCGGCAACCCGGACGGCTGTTCAAGACGGGCAGAAACTGGCAGGAAGAACCGGCGATGGAAAGCCTGGCTGAGACCTCGGCGCTGATCGAGCGCTCGGCGCTGGTCAAGGACCTGGTGCGTTGCCTGCGTGACGACACCCGATCAGGTGCGCTCATCGTCGGCGGCGCGGGCGCGGGCAAGACCGCCGTCCTCAAGGCCGCCATCCGCGAACTCGAGCCCCACCGCCACCTGATTCGGCTGACCGCCACTTCGGCTCTGGCCAGCGTTCCGTTCGGTGCCCTGGCGCCGTACTTGTCCCGGCTTCCTGACCGGGAACTCGACTCCTACGCAGCCGTCGTGGAAGCGATGGCGCGCAGCCTGAAATCCGAGGCGGACCGCCCTCTGTTTGTGGTCGACGACGCGCATTGCCTCGACCATGGGACCGTCCGGCAGTTGGCGCAGGCGGCAGCGACCGGCGCCGCGGGAATCCTCGTGGCCTGCCGTCCCGGGCCGATGATTCCGGAAGAGTTCCTCGCGCTTTGGGACGACGGGATAATTTCCAAGTTCGACCTTTACCCGCTGAGCCGGATCGGAACCCACCAACTGTGTGAGCAGGTCCTGCGGGCCGACGTCTCTCCGTGGGTCAGTGCGTTGTTCTATAAGGCGGCCGACGGCAATCCGCTCATGCTGATGTCCCTGATCCAGCATGCCCGGGCCAGCGGCGCCTTGGGCCTCCGGCACGGAGTATGGTTCCTGCTGACCAACCCCGACATGGCCCAAGTTCCGGCCGCCGACGTTGTGGACCGGCAGTTGCGCTCCATGACACCGGAGGAAAAGACTGCCGCCACGATCGTTGCCATGGCCGGACCGCTATCCCTGTCCCAGATTCTGCGGATCAGTGGTCCCAAGGCCGTCGATGCCCTGGACACCGCGGGCATCATTGCCGTCTCCACGGGACATGACCGGCTGGTACGGGCCGCCAGCCCGATCCTTGGCGAGATTATCCGCCAGCGGGTCCCGGCCGGCCGCAGTTCGGCCCTGCGTTCGAGCGTGTTGTCGCTTCCGTCGGCACGGGCCGCGGCGCCGGGAGCGGCCCTCAACCGGCTGCGCTGGTCCATGGACTGCGGCGTAGAGATCCCTCCGATCCAGCTCCTGCAGGCCGCTGTTGCCGCGAACACGGACTTGGACCCTGCGACCGCGGGCCGGGTGGCTGGCGCCATCCGGGACGCCCGGTTCCTCCCCGAGGCCCGGATCCAGCTGGCCTATTCGCACTTCATCGCGGGGCACACCGAGGCCGCTGTGGCGTGTCTGGAGTCCGCACAGCCGGTGCCCTCCGGACGGCCGTCCTACCTGGCTGCCCTCCTGGCAGCCCGGCTCGGGTCCGCAACGCCGGCCCGGCAACAGCATCCCGACGCCGGCACGCACCCCCCGGCCTTTGAACTGCCCATCGAAACAGGGCTCCTGGAATCGCGGGCCCGGGATTCACTGTCTGCGGATTTCGCGACGTGCACCGACCTTTCCGGACGCGCTCCGGCGGGACAGCCGTCGGACGTGACAGCCGCCGGGGGGCTGGCCACAGAGCTTCTGAGTCACTCATGGGACGGCAAGTTCGTGGCAGTTGGAACCGTCCTGCGCGAACTCATCGCCGCGGCCGGCGCCTATCCCGAAATCCGGGTCCCGGCAGTTTCCCTCCTCGCCGAACTCTTGACCGCCCAAGGTCAACTCCGCGCAGGGCTGCGTTTGGACGGCGAGGCATGGGGCGGTGCCCGGACCGCAAGCCTGGAACTTCCCTTGGTCTACGAGGACCTCGTGGTGCGCCACTGCCTGAATCTGATCTGGGCCGGCGACTGGGACCGGCTCGGAAATGTCCTGGACGATTACGCGGCCCGTGAGCCTGGGCGGCTGCTGTACAGCGGCGGCATGCTGCACCTCATGCGGGGATACTCGCGGTTGCGCCAGGGCAGGATGCGTGAAAGCCTGGCCGAACTTCGGCTGGGTGTCGAAGAGCTTACTATCGCCGACCCGTTAGGTCTGTTGCCGTTTGCGCGCGCCGTCGCGGCCTATGCCGCAGGCGCCGTCGGACGCCACCATGAGGCCAGCCAGCACGTGCTCGCCTACCGGCTCTCGGTGTACCGGGAGCCGAAAACCCTTCACCTGCTGGCAGAGGCGTACTGCCGGGCGGCTGAGCCCGGAGAAGGGCCCGGAGGGAGCAGTGCCGGGGCTTTGGCGCGGCTGGCGGACGAGGCCCTGCACGAGAGCCTGCGGGGCGTTGAAACCGATATCAGGCGGCTCGCGCTCCGCGGCGGTGACACCTCAGGCGCTGAGGCCCTCGCCCTCAGCAGCGGCGCAGTCGACGGCCCGGAGGCCAGGCTGGTGGAGTCCTACGCGCGAGCGGTGTCGGCGTCGGATGCGTCCGACCTCATCGGCATCAGCGACGACGCGCTCAATGCAGGGCACGGGCTCCTTGCCCTTGAGGCCGCCCAGCAGGCCGAGCGGATCCTGGCAGACGACCCGGAGCGGTGGCGGCTTACCGCGGTCCAGCGCCGGGTCCATCACCGCTTAGTGGAAGCCGGAATGTTGTCACAATTGGAGGTCGTCCGCAGCGACTACGGCACCCCGTTGACTGCCCGTGAGACCGAAGTCCTGGAACTGGTGTCGGGCGGGGCCACGAACGCCGGGATCGCCACAGCGCTCTGTGTGTCACTTCGGACCGTGGAGGGGCACCTGTCCCGGATCTTCGCCAAGCTCGGCGTGGGCCGGCGGGCGGACCTCCTGGACCTCGGCCCGCTGCCCTCCTGACCGGCCCGGCCCCGCATGGCCTGACATTGCTGTGGCGTGCGTACAGCGCGGGTGGCCCGCGGGAACAGCGGGAGTAGCTCCAAGTAGTGCCATGGCGAGTAGGGCGTCAGAAGTCGGGTAAACGCTACTCGTGTGCAGAGTCCGTTAGGGCGATTGACTTAAGCCAGTCCCACGAACAACACCACCCCGAACAACACCACCACGAACAACACCACCCCGAACAACACCAACCCGAACAGCTCCACCCGACCAGCTCACAAAGGTCTCAAGATGAGGAACTTGAGGGCGGTCAGCAACCGCAAGCATGGCCCGAGGAAAGTGTGGTCTCAAATTCCTTGCTTGCGGATGCAGCCACTGCCACCATTAGAGGTGATCGGGCCGTAATCTTTCCCACTAACTCCTTCATTGGAATCGTGCGGTGCCTCAACCGGCAGCCGCGCGCCAAGGTCGGAGCCGGCGGCGTCAGAGCCTTCTGAGACCGAGGCTCTCCCCCCAGCCGCCGCCGGCTCCCTTAATCGGTCTACGCGCGGGTCCGCGCCATCGAGAAGCGCGACCCTGACACGGGCGCCGTCGGGCATCGCCGCACGGGGTAGCGGCGGGTGACGACGTCATGTGTGCAAGCCTTCGCCGGCCCTGGCGTTAAGCGCCGGCATGTCGCGCAGGCCTTGCGCCGAAGCAGTGAGAGCCGGCCGATGTTCCGGCGCCCCTGTCGGCCCACGGCTCCCGCCAATGGGTCCCGGCGACGGACAGCCGCGGCCCCTGCGATCATCGCCGCGGCCCCTATCGTTCGTCGATTGCCATTTTCGGGCAGCACCAGCCCAACCCCCTGGCTGGGCGTTGCTAGCAGCTGCCCTCGGGCAATGCTCCCGTCGCGGTCCGGGTCTTGGCCGCCGAAGGGCACCGCCGCGCGAGCCGATGGCCCCTCGAGCCGGCTTCCGAGGCACGGACCTCCTCTCGCGTTCCGCGGTGAGCGCGTTCCGCGGTGTGCGGGTCCGCAGGGTGGCCGCGCGGGAGGGCTGCAGGAACGTGGGATAATTAGGTTTAATCTGTGTGACGTATTTTGCACGCTGGCCGCCTGGCCGGCGCGGTGTACGCCGCAGCGAACGCCGATCCAGGAGTCTCCGCCATGGTTGCCACCCCAGCCCATCTCCGCCGCTCTGCCGCCGTACTCGGAAACGAGGAGGTCCTGAGGATCCGCAATGACTTCCCCATTCTGCAGCAGCACGTCAACGGCAGGCCGCTCGTCTACCTGGACTCCGGTGCCACCTCGCAGAACCCGCTCAGCGTGCTCGAGGCCGAGCAGGAATTCTATGAACAGCGGAACTCCGCGGTCCACCGTGGGGCACACCACCTCGCCGTCGAGGCCACCGAGGCGTTCGAAAACGCCCGGGAAACGGTGGCGGACTTCGTCGGGGCGGAGTGGGATGAGCTGATCTGGACCTCCAACGCCACGGAGGGCCTGAACCTGCTCACCTACTCCTTCCTCAATGCGTCCCTGCCGGGCGCCGGACCCGAAGCGGCCCGGTTCGCCCTGGCCCCGGGCGACGAGCTCGTGGTCACGGAGATGGAGCACCACGCCAACCTGATCCCCTGGCAGGAGCTGGCGGCCCGGACCGGCGCCGTCGTGAAGTTCGTCCCGATCGACGACGCCGGTGCCCTTGACCTGGAGGCCGCCGCCGGCATCATCGGCCCGCGCACCCGCGTCCTGGCGTTCACGCACGCGTCAAACGTCCTCGGCACCATCAACCCGGTGGCCGCCCTGGTGGCCCTGGCCCGGTCCGCGGGGGCCCTCGTGGTGCTCGACGCCTGCCAGTCCGCACCGCACCTGCCCCTGGACGTCAAGGCGCTCGACGTCGACTTCGCGGTGTTCTCCGGCCACAAGATGCTTGCCCCCACCGGCATCGGCGCCCTCTATGGCCGCTCGGAGCTGCTCAACGCGATGCCGCCGTTCCTGACCGGCGGCTCCATGATCACCACCGTCACAATGGAACGGGCGGGTTTCCTGCCCAGCCCGCAACGCTTCGAGGCCGGCACCCAGCGCATTTCGCAGGCCGTGGCACTCGCCGCGGCGGTAAATTACCTCAGCGAAACCGGAATGGACCGCATCCACGCCTGGGAAGCCGAACTCGGCCAGCGCCTTGTGCGCGGCTTGGAGTCCATCCCCGGGATCCGGGTGCTGGGTCCGGCGGCCGGGCAGGAGCGGATTGGCCTGGCGGCATTCGACGTCGCGGGCGTCCATGCGCACGACGTCGGCCAGTTCCTGGACAGCCGCGGCATCGCCGTGCGGGTCGGCCACCACTGTGCCCAGCCCCTGCACCGCCGGCTCGGGCTGGCGGCGACGACGCGCGCCAGTACGTACCTTTACAACACCACGGACGATGTGGACGCGTTCCTGAACGCGGTCGCCGATGTCCGTGCCTACTTCCAAGCCTAGGACGGACATCCATGAGTCTCGACCAGCTTTACCAGCAGATCATCCTCGAACATGCCAAGGCCCGGCACGGCAGCGGCCTGGCCGCCGCGGACGCGCCCAAGGAGGCCAGCTGCGGCCAGTCCCACCAGCTGAATCCGACCTGCGGCGACGAAATCACGGTCCGGGTGTCCGTGGCCGGCGGGAAGGTCAGCGAGCTGCGCTGGGACGGCGACGGCTGCTCGATCTCGATGGCCTCGGCGTCCGTGCTGACAGACCTCGCTGAGGGCATGACGGTCGAGGAACTCAGCACCGTCATTGACAGCTTCCGCGAGGTGCTGCGCTCGCGCGGCAAGGTGCCGGCCGACCCGGAGGTGCTGGGCGACGCCGCGGCGTTTGAGGGCGTGTCCCGTTATGCTGCCCGGGTCAAATGCGCCATGCTCTCCTGGGTGGCCACGGAGGACGCCCTCGGCCAGGCGCTGACGGCCTGACGGCAACACATCAGGGCCGGCCCAGGCCCTTATAGGTCCAGCCGGCCGCCCGCCACTTGGCAGGGTCCAGGACGTTGCGGCCGTCCAGGATGCGCGGCGCGGACACGAGCGCTTTGGCCGCGTGCGGATCCAGCTCCCGGTAGGCCTGCCACTCGGTCAGCAGCAGCACGGCATCGGCCCGGTGCAGCGTCGTCTCCAGGTCCGGTTCCAGCTGGAGTTCGGGGAAGCGCTTGGCGGCGTTGGGCAGGGCCTGGGGATCGGTGACCGTCACCACGGCGCCCTGCAGCTGCAGCTGCGCGGCGGCGCTCAACGCGGGGGAGTCCCGGACGTCGTCGCTTTCGGGCTTGAACGCCGCGCCCAGGACGGCGACCCGCTGGCCGAGCAGGGACCCGCCGCACAGTTCGCGTGTCAGCTCCACCACGCGGGTCCGGCGCCGCATGTTAATCGCATCCACTTCCCGCAGGAAGGTCAGAGCCTGGTCCGCCCCCAGCTCGCCGGCGCGGGCCATGAAGGCACGGATGTCCTTGGGCAGGCACCCGCCGCCGAATCCGATGCCTGCGTTCAGGAACTTCCGCCCGATCCGCTCGTCGAGCCCGATCGCATCGGCCAGCCGGGTGACGTCGGCGCCGGTGGCTTCGCAGACCTCGGCCATGGCGTTGATGAAGGAAATCTTGGTCGCGAGGAACGAGTTGGCTGCCGTCTTCACCAGTTCCGCCGTGGCGTAATCCGTCACCAGCCGGGGTGTTCCGACCGCGAGGGGAGTCTCGTAGACCCTGTCGAGGACGGCCACCGCGGGATGGTCTTCGTTGCCGTCCGGCGTGCCGTAGACAAACCGGTCCGGGTTCAGGGTGTCTGTCACGGCATGGCCTTCGCGCAGGAACTCGGGATTCCAGACCAGCGAGGCTCCGGGCTCTGCGTTCGCCAGCACTTCGGCCAGGCCCGCGGCGGTTCCCACGGGCACCGTGGATTTGCCGGCGACGACGTCGCCGGGGGAGACGTATTCAGCGAGCGAGGCGACGGCGGCGTCGACATAGCGCAGGTCGGCGCCGTTTTCGCCGCGTTTCTGCGGCGTTCCGACGCAGATGAAGTGGACCTCGGCGCCGCGGGCGGCCGCCATGTCGGTGGTGAACCGCAGCCGGCCCGACTCCTCAAGTTGGGACAAGAGTTCGTCGAGCACGGGCTCGTAAAAGGGGGCGTGGCCTGCTGAAAGCTGTGCCACCTTGTGTTCGTCGACGTCGATTCCGACGACGTCGTGACCCAGCTTTGCCATGCATGCGGCATGGACCGCGCCCAGATAACCGCAACCAATAACCGAGATCCGCATAGTTCCGATTTCCTCCCGTCGGCCCTGTTCACAGGGTACGTGGTGGACGTCGGGATCGCACAGCCTCACGGCGTGCCATGAACAGCCTGGCCGCGAGCGCGCCGGCCAGGGCGCCGATCGTGTTGGCGGCGACGTCGGCGACGGACGGAAAGCGCGCCGGCAGGAACGCCATCTGGCCGAGTTCGATCACGACGGCGAGGATGAACCCGGCAACGGCCCCGCCCCACCAGAGCCGCAAGCCCAGGATGATGGCGACCAGGGCGCCCAGCGGAACAAACAGGATCACGTTCGAGGAAAATTCCACCACCCCGTAGTCGAACCAGGGAGGAACGCCCCAGCTGTGCAGCTGCCGGAGCCACCGCATGAGGTAAGTGGCCGCGCCCCGGTCAACGGGCACCGGCCAGAAGGCAATCGGCGCAGTGTGCGCGTGCCGCCGCCGGTGTGCCGGATGCTAGCTGAGCAGCCCGGCCACGCCAATCGCCGCCGTCGCGGCCCCGAGCAGCATGGAGATGCTGACCAGGACCACATGGACGGTCAGGAAGCGCGTGGCCTTGCCGTTGGCGTCACGGGCACGCGGATCCTTCATGACCCGGCGCAGGAACTGCGGCCAGACAATCAGGGACCAGACGCCGGCGACGATCAGGACGACGGCGAGGACCGCGGGCAGTTCCACGGTGTCAGTGGCTTTCGAGCCAGGCCTGGGCCTGCTGGGACTGCAGGTTCAGGGCCTTGCCGACCATCGGTTCTGCGGCGTCGGCGATCTTGCCGCCAAGGAACGGCACCGAGGAGGTCACGTCGCCCTCGAGCTCGATCCGGGTGTTGCCGCCGTCGGACACGAGACGCTGGACAGCCTTCACGTCCAGCGGGGCGCCGGAGACCTTCAGGGAGATCTTGCTCTGCCGGGAGCCGTCGGCGGCGGGGGCCTCCCAGGCCTCCAGCTGGGTCACCTTCAGACTTTCGCCAACAAATTTCCGGGCAATGTCGGGCATCCGGGTGGTGGGGATGGTCCGCACGGTGGTGGTGTTGAAAGCGCCGGCGGTGTCACCGTCGATGGCGAAGGATTCCAGGGTGCCGCCGACGAGTTCGCTCGTGTGGCGCAGGAAGTCTTCATTGACKAAAACCGCGGTGACGCGGTCGACGCTGTGCGGAACGGTGGTGGATGCACTCAGGGCCATAGGGGGTCCTCCATGATGTGGAAGTGGACGTTTCGGGCTCCAACATCCTACGTGGTGTGGCGGGCTGGCTCCGATTCGAGGTTTTCCAGATCCCGGGCGGCGGCCGTGATATTCCGCGACATGGCGGGAAAGATGACGCTGTGGAACGGCAGCACTGCGAGCCAGTAGAGGCGGCCGCTCAGGCCCTTGGGGAAGAAGATGGCGCGCTGGCGGTAGCGGCTGCCCGTCCCCTCCGGCTCCACCGAAAGTTCGAGCCAGGCCCGGCCCGGGGCCCGCATTTCGGCCCGCAGCCGCAGCAACCGGCCACGGTCGATCCGCTCGACCCGCCACCAGTCCACCACCTCGCCCTCGGCCAGCAGGTGCGGGTGCCGGCGGCCGCGCAGCAGCCCCGCCCCGCCGGTGAGCTTGTCCAGCCAGCCGCGCACCTGCCAGGCCAGTGGCAGGGAGTACCAGCCGTTCCGGCCGCCGATTCCTTCGATGATGGTCCACACATATTTGGGGTCCACATCGCTTTGGAAGCTGCGCTCGTCCACGTACACGGCGTGGCCGGACCAGTCCGGGTCGCTCGGCAGGGGATCGGCGTCGACGCCGGCGCTGGCCCACGTGGTCTCCACCTGGCCGTCGCGTTCCTTGCCCAGGGCGAGGGCCACGGCCCGCCGGTAGGGGGTCAGGCCGCCCTCCGGCGCAGGGATGTACGCGTCGATGTCGTGTTCGGCGGCGACGGCGTCGTGCTGGAGTGATTCGACGAGCGGCAGGGACATGGAGAGCGGGATGGGGGTGGTCAGTGCCACCCACAGACCGGCCAGTTTGGGGGCCGGCACCGGCAGCGCCAGCACCACCCGGTGCGGCAGGCGGGCCTCGGCGGCGTATTCCTGCATCATTCCGGCGTAACTGAGCACCTGACGGCAGCCGATGTCGAAGGTCCGGTTGATGGGTCCTTCCAGCGACGCCGCCGCCACGAGGTAGTACAGGACGTCACGGACCGCGATCGCCTCGATCTTGTTGCGCACCCAGCTCGGGGCGGGCATCAGCGGCAGCGTCTCGGACAAATGCCGGATCATTTCGAACGACGCCGAGCCCGAGCCGATCACGACGCCGGCCTGGAACACCAACGCGTCCACCGGGCTGTCCAGGAACACCTTCCCCACCGCCTCGCGGGAGCGCATGTGAGTGGACAGTTCAGCCCCGGCCGGGTGCAGGCCGCCGAGGTAGACGATCCTGTCCACTCCGGCGGCGGCCGCGGCCCGGGCGGCCGTCCCGGCCATCGTCTTTTCCTTGGCCTCGAAGCCGGCCCCGGCCGCCATGGAATGGACCAGGTAGTACAGGACGTCGACGCCGTCGAGCGCCGCCTGCAGGGCGTCCCCGTCGTCGAGGCTGCTGTGGATCACCTCGACGTCGTCCAGCCAGGGCACGCCGGCGATCTTGGCCGGGGTGCGGACCACGACTTTGACCCTGTGCCCGGCTTCCAGGAGCCGGGGGACAAGCCGGCCGCCGATGTAGCCGGTGGCCCCGGTGACGAGCACGGTCTTAGGGGATGCGGCCTTTGCGGTGGCTGCCTGCGGGGCTGGAACAGGAGTTCCAGCGGGTTCGGGGGTTGCGGTTGTGGCGTTCATGGTGACTCCTTGTCAGCCAGCAGTTGGCGGGTGGCCTACCAAGCCATTCGGTGCGCGGCCCGCGTTGGATGGGCCGCCCGCTCCTGAAGCCAGCCTAGCCCCGTCGGCGGCGCCCCGGGCAGGTCCCGCCGGCCGGGCCCGTCGGCGGGCCCCGAGGCTCCGCGGTAGGCTTGGAGGGCCCGGGATTCTCGCGAATTTCGGCTATTCGTGTTGCCTGCACCCCGTGATCCCATCAGGAGCAACAGCTATGAGCCTCAACGGCCCCTCTCTCACCGGTTTGCGCCGTGTCCTCGCCGAAGACCGGAACTACGCCCGGATCCAGGCCGAGGCCGCCCGCGGGTTCGCGGCCCGCAGCGAGGATTACCAGATCAGTGCCCCGGCCGGAATGCGGTCCACGCTGCTCGCGGAAATGGCGGACGGACTCGCGGCCCTGGCGGGAAACGAAACCGGCTCTGCAGGGGCTGGCCGGGGAGTGCCCGTGGTCCTGGCCGTCACCGCGACCGGCCGCGAGGCCGAGGACCTGACCGAGGCCTTGCGCGCCTTCCTGCCGGCCGAGACGATCGCGGAGTTCCCCAGCTGGGAGACGCTGCCGCATGAGCGGCTCTCCCCGCGCTCGGACACCGTGGGCCGGCGGCTGTCTGTGCTGCGGCGGCTCGCGCACCCCGAATCGGCCACCGCCGGTGCGCTGCGCGTGGTGGTGGCCCCCGTCCGCGCCGTCGTGCAGCCGATCGTCGCCGGCCTCGGCGAACTGGTTCCGGTGACCTTGAAAGTCGGCCAGGAGGCCCCCTTCAGCGGTGTCGTCAAGAGCCTGGCCGACGCCGCCTACGCCCGGGTGGACATGGTGACCCGCCGCGGCGAATTCGCCGTCCGCGGCGGCATGCTGGACGTCTTCCCGCCCACCGAGGACCACCCCATCCGGGTCGAGTTCTTTGGTGACGAGGTGGACCAGATGCGCTGGTTCGCCGTCGCCGACCAGCGCTCGCTGACCGCACCCGGCCTGCACCATCCCACCGAACTCCATGCCCCGCCGTGCCGCGAAATCCTGATCACACCCTCCGTCATGTCCCGCGCCGCCACCCTGAAGTCCCAGCTCCCGGCCGCCGCGGACATGCTGGAGAAAATCGCCGGCGGCATCGCCGTCGAGGGCATGGAATCGCTGGCCCCCGTGCTGGTGGACGCCATGGTGCCGTTCCTGGACCAGCTCCCGGCGGGTTCCATCGCGGTGGTGATCGAGCCGGAGAAGGTCCGCACCCGGGCCCACGACCTCGCCGCCACGAACGAGGAATTCCTCGAGGCCGCCTGGTCCACGGCGTCCGACGGCGGCACCGCACCCCTCGATTTAACTTCCGCGGCATCCGTTGCCCTGCACTCGGCCAGCTTCCGTTCGCTGACCGAAACCCGCACCGCCGCCCTCGAGCACGGCGTCTCCTGGTGGTCCATCACATCACTGGCCAGCGACGAGGAGCTGCTGCCCGACGTCGACGTGCTGAACCTGCACGCCCGGGAACCCCGCGGCTACCAGGGCGACGTGGCGGAAATGATGGACTTCATCGGCTCCCGCGTCCGGGACCAGTGGCGGATCGTCGTGGTCACCGAGGGCCCGGGCCCGGCGCAGCGCCTCGCCGAACTCTTCCACGACAACGACATCCCGTGCGCGCGGGTGGACACGCTCGAGGCCGATCCGCAGGCCGGGCTGATCGAGGTGACCACCGCCGCCGTCGGCCGCGGTTTTGTCCTGGATCCGCTCAAGCTGGCGCTGCTGACCGAGGCCGACCTGCTGGGCCGGACCTCGGCCGGTTCCACGAAGGACATGCGCCGGATGCCGTCCAAGCGGCGGAATGCCGTGGATCCGCTGCAGCTCGTGGCCGGGGACTCTGTGGTGCACGAACAGCACGGCATCGGACGGTTCGTGGAACTGATCCAGCGCAAGGTTGCCGGTGGCGGCGAGGGCATGCGCGAATACCTGGTTCTGGAGTACGCCCCGTCCAAGCGCGGGGCCCCGGGCGACCGGCTCTTCGTGCCCACCGACCAGCTGGACCAGGTCACCCGGTACGTGGGCGGCGACACTCCGGCGCTGAGCAAGATGGGCGGCGCGGACTGGGCGAGCACAAAGTCCAAGGCCCGCAAGGCGGTCAAGGAGATCGCCGGCGAGCTGATCCGGCTGTACTCGGCCCGGATGGCCTCCCGCGGCTACGCCTTCGGCCCGGACACCCCGTGGCAGCGGGAACTGGAGGAGGCCTTCCCATACGTGGAGACCCCGGACCAGCTGACCACCATCAACGAGGTCAAGGCCGACATGGAGCGGGAGATCCCGATGGACCGGTTGATCTCGGGCGACGTCGGCTACGGCAAGACAGAGATCGCTGTCCGGGCCGCGTTTAAGGCGGTCCAGGACGGCAAGCAGGTCGCCGTGCTGGTGCCCACCACGCTGCTCGCCCAGCAGCACTACGAGACGTTCACCGAACGGTTTTCCGGCTTCCCCCTCGTCGTCAAGCCGCTGTCCCGCTTCCAGACCGGCAAGGAGGCCAAGGAAACCGCCGACGGCGTCAAGGCCGGTTCCGTGGACGTCGTGATCGGCACGCACCGGCTGCTGTCCAAGGACTTCGGCTTCAAGGACCTCGGCCTGGTGATCGTGGACGAGGAGCAGCGTTTCGGCGTCGAACACAAGGAAGCGCTGAAGAAGATGCGCACCAACGTCGACGTCCTGGCCATGAGCGCCACCCCGATTCCGCGCACCCTGGAAATGTCCCTGACCGGCATCCGCGAAACCTCCACCCTGGCCACCCCGCCGGAGGAACGGCACCCCGTTCTGACGTACGTGGGCCCGTACACGGACAAGCAGACTTCCGCCGCGATCCGCCGTGAGCTGATGCGCGAAGGCCAGGTGTTCTTCGTCCACAACCGGGTGTCCACGATCGACCGCACCGCGGCGAAGATCCGCGAACTTGTCCCGGAGGCCCGGGTGGAGGTGGCGCACGGGCAGATGTCCGAGAGCCGGCTGGAACAGATCATCGTGGACTTCTGGGAAAAGCGCTTCGACGTCCTGGTTTGCACCACCATCATCGAGACCGGCCTGGACATCTCCAACGCCAACACCCTGATCGTGGACGGCGCGGACAAGTACGGCCTCTCCCAGCTGCACCAGCTGCGCGGACGTGTAGGACGAGGCCGTGAACGCGCCTACGCCTACTTCCTCTACCCTTCGGAAAAGCCGCTGGGCGAGGTGGCGCTGGAACGGCTCAAGGCCGTCGCGACGCACAACGAGCTCGGCGCCGGCATGCAGTTGGCCATGAAGGACCTGGAGATCCGCGGCGCCGGCAACTTGCTCGGCGGCGAGCAGTCCGGCCACATCCAGGGCGTCGGCTTCGACCTCTACATCCGGCTGGTCGGCGAGGCCGTGGCCGAATACCGGGGCGAGGCGGAGGAGAAGGCCGCCGAAATGAAGATCGAACTGCCGGTCAACGCGCACCTGCCGCACGACTACGTGCCGGGCGAACGGCTGCGCCTGGAGGCTTACCGCAAACTCGCCAGCGCCATCACCTACGAGGCGATCGAGGAGGTCCTCGCGGAACTCGTGGACCGCTACGGCGAACTGCCACTGCCGGCCACCAACCTGATCGACGTCGCCCGGTTCCGGGTGGGCGCCCGCGAGGCCGGATTGTCCGACGTCGCGCTGCAGGGCAACTTCATCAAGTTCTCCCCGGCGCAGCTGCCCGAGTCCAAGCTCATGCGCCTGACCCGGATGTACCCGGGCGCGCAGGCGAAGCCGGCCCTGGACGCCGTGCTCGTACCGAAACCCAAGACCGCCAGGATCGGCGGCCGGGACCTGCAGGACGCCGAGATCCTGGAGTGGGCCAACGGCGTGATTCGCAACATCTTCTCCGACGCCCCTGTCTCTGCCACACCGGCGGTGAAATAAAAGAATGATGGGAGGACATCACGCCGCGTCGGGAGCCGCGGCGTGGGTAGCCATTGCCTCGACCGGCCCGTATGCGCTCGGCTGGTACCCGCTGGATCCCACCGGAATCGTGATCGGCGCGATGGCGACGGCGGGGACCGCGCTGGTCTGCGACTGGGACCACCGCGCCAGCACGGTGGCGCACGCGCTGCCGCCGCTGTCCAACCTGGTGGCGCGCGGCATTGAGAACGCCAGCGGGGGCCACCGGCAGGGCACTCATTCGGTGCTGGGCGCGGCGTTCTTCGTGCTGCTGGCCACGATCGCCGGGCAGTGGCAGGTGCAGACCCAGTGGGGTCTGCTGTCCGTCGGGGCTGGCCTGTTGTGCATGTTCATGATCAACATCGCCGCGAAGGCACTGAAACTCTTCCCGAAATTCGGCTGGATCAGCAACTGGATCGTCGGGCTGCTCATGGCCGGACTCGTGACGTGGTTCGCGCCGCACCAGTGGACCTGGCTGCCGGTTTCGATGCTTACCGGGGTGCTGGTGCACATTGTGGGGGACATGATCACCACCGGGGGAGTGCCGCTGCTCTGGCCCCTGGTGATCAAGCCGCCCAAGGTCCTGCGGAAATTGCCGCTGCTGAAGAACATCTGGAGGGCCAACGGGGCGTTCTCCATTCCGCTGCTGGGCCGGGCGGGTTCGCGGCGGGAATGGTTCGTCCTGATCCCGGTGAGCGGCTACGCCATGGTGGGGATGTTTGGCGCCGGCCTGGCGGTGGCCAAAGCGCACTTCCCCGCGGCCCTGGCGCTCGGCGCGGGGCTGGTCAAAGGCCTGTTCGCGCTGGTGCCCGGCTAGGACTGCCACCGGTTAAATGACAGAAGCTCCGGATAAACCGGAGCTTCTGTCATTTACGGGTCAGGAGTGGCCTAGTTTTCGCCGGCCGAATCCGAGCGGCCCAGCAGGGTCTGCGGGATCCAGAACGCGGCGGCGAAGAGAATCAGGCAGACGGCCATTGGCCAGGTGTTTTCCAGCGTCAGGAAGGACAGCGAGTAGATCGCACCGAGGAACAGGACCATCATCGCGGCAAAGATGACGATGGTCGAGCCGAGGCTGTTCTCGGTCTGCGGGGTGGTGTTGCTGGACATTCGTTCCTCCTCGGCCCCGGGGGGCTCAAAACTGTGGGCGGTGCCGGCACGGTCAGTACGCGGACGAACCCTGTTCACCCTTGACGATCGCGATACCGGAGCTGGCGCCAATACGTGTTGCACCTGCAGCAATCATAGCCTGAGCATCGGCCAGGGAACGCACGCCGCCGGAGGCCTTGACACCCAGGTCCGGGCCGACGGTGCGGCGCATGAGAGCGACGTCCTCGGCAGTGGCCCCGCCGCCGTTAAAACCCGTGGAGGTCTTCACGAAGTCCGCCCCGGCTTCCACCGCGGCCTCGCAGGCGAGCACCTTCTGGTCATCGCCCAGCAGCGCCGTTTCGATGATGACCTTCAGGATGGCTCCGCCCTCGTGCACGGCGGCCGCGACGGCGGCGATGTCGTCCACCAGCGCGCCCTTGTCATTGGCACGGGCCGCGGCGATGTTGATGACCATGTCCACTTCTTCGGCACCGTCCAGGACCGCGCCGCGGGCCTCGAAGGCCTTGACGTCGCTCGGCGTGGCGCCCAGCGGGAATCCCACCACGGAGCACGTCAGGACGCCGGATCCCTTGAGCGCTTTCTTGACGGTCTTGACCCAGACCGGGTTCACGCAGACCGACTTGAAGTGGTACTCCGCCGCCTCGGCGCAGACCTTGAGGATCTCCGCCTCGCTGGCCTCCGGTTTGAGCAGGGTGTGGTCGATGTAGGAGGCGATGTTGGGCGTTCCCCCGGTGGCGGCTTCTTGGCTCATGGTGGTCCCTTTCGTGGCGGGCCTGGGACGCGGCGGTCCCTTCCCGGGCCTTGTGGGCCTGCGGGCCCTGGCGGCGCCGCGTGGTGCGCGGCTTATCAGGGAACCATCTTGCCATAGGAATGTGCACGGCGGATGCCCCCGGCCGGGCCTCCCGGGCACGTCAGGCGGCGGCCGCCAGGGGCCGGCCCATGGCGGCCTGAAGCAACTGGGAAGCGCACACCGACGCCGCGGAACCGGAGGCCACGAGCAGCCCCAGCCGGACGCCGTCGTAGGCTGCCGCGTCACCGATCGCCCAGATGCCCGGCACGGAGGTGCGGAAGTCCTGGCCGATGACGATCCCGCCGCCGGCAGCGGTGGCGAGCCCGGCCGTGGCGGCCAGCTCGTCGCGGGCGATGCGCTCCTCGGCGAGGATCACGAGGTCACCGTTCATGCTGGAGCCGTCCTCGAAGACGATGCCCGACGCCGGCAGGGCGGACCCGGCGGCGGTGGGAACCACGGCGGCGGGACGCACGGTCGTGCGGACCGGGCGGACGCCGCGGGACCGGAGCACGGCCTCGGCCTGGCCGGCGGCCGAACCCGTGCCGACCAGGATGCCCAGGGGGCGGCGGCCCAGGACCCGGGTGACGTCCTTGACGGCCTCGCCCAGCCCGGCGGCGTCGTCGATCGTGGAATAGCTCAGGCAGCGGGCGGCACCTTCCACCGGTGCCTCGGCGGGGGCGGACCCGGTGGCGACGACGAGCTCGTCGTAGTCGAACTCCATGCCGTCGGCGGTGGTCACGCGGCGGTTTTCCGCGTCGATATAGCTGGCCGGCTGGCCGAAGCGAACGGATACCTGGGGCAGGACGGCGAGCTCCAGCAATTCCTCGGGGGCGTCGTCCCGGTTGCTGAGGACCGTGATGGCGCCGGCGAACGGGGTCCGGGTGAGCTGCCGGACGAGCGCCTGGGCGGCCCGGCCGGCGCCGGCGATGACGATCCTGGGCCGGGCGGCCGTGGTGGAGGCGGCAGCCGAAGCGCCTGTCAGGGAAGAAGTGGAGATGGGAGACATTTCCGGAGCGGACATGTGCTGGCCCTTTCGCTGGGTGGCCATCGTGTGGCCGGTGTGCTTGATGAACCCCAGCGTAGGCGTCCGATTTTTCCGGGGTGTTTCCCGGGTGTTGCCGCTTCTGCCCTGCCCGTTCGCCAGTATTTACCGGCCGGTAATGCCGTGGGTCACACCGTCGCGAAGGCCGGCACTCCGCGTTGGGTTAGACCCTGATCCGGTAGCCGCGTTTCACCACGGTTTCCACCAGCCGGGTGTCCGGCAGCGCGGACCGCAGCCGGCTGACGGTCATGTCCAGGGCATGCACGGAACCGCGCAGCTCCAGCAGGTCCGAGAGCGCCTCGCGGGAGAGCACAGCCCCGCCGGCGCCGATGAGCGCGCGCAGCAGCAACAGCGGTGCGGGCGCCATCTCGACCGGCTCGCCGTTGATGCGCAGCGAGCGGCCGCGCAGCTCCACCCTGCCGGAAACGGTGTCGAGCCGGCGGACGTGGTTGAGCGCGAGGTGCTCGCAGACCAGCCGGATCAGGGCGCCCATCCGGAACCGTTCCGGGATCAGCGGGTGCAGCCCGGCATCGAGCAGCGGCTGCGCCGTGATGGGCCCGACGACGGCGGTCGCCACAGTGGTCTTCAGGCTCTCCACGAGCTGTTTGTAGACGCCCATCTCGTGGGCCGTGCTCCACATGGCGTCCACGGCAGGCGCGCTGGTGAAGGTCAGGACATCCAGGTTGCCGCTGCACGCGGCTTCGATCAGCTTGGGCAGCCGGTCGGCGCCGTCGGGCTTGACCCAGCGGTACGGGGTGACCGTCAGGACGGTGGCGCCGGACATGCGCAGGCGCTCGAGCTGGCGGACATCGGTGTAGCCGTGCAGCTGCACCGCGACTGTCTTGCCGCGCACACCCTCGGCCAGGAGCATGTCCACGAGCGTGGACGTGGTTTCGTCGCTGCTGATTCCGACGTCGGCGAGCCCGGCGGCGCGCACGGCGCCGCGGGCTTTGGGCCCGCGGACGAACATCCGGGTGGCGGAGAGGGTCTCCAACAGCTGGTCGCCAATGCCAAACGTGTCCGCGGCCTCGCACCAGCGGCGCATGCCGTAGGCGGTGGTCGCGATGCAAAGATCGGGCCGGGCGGCGATGATCGCCCGGGTGTCCTCGATCAGGCTCTGGTCCTCCCGGACCGGGGCGATTTTCAGTGCCGGGGCGTGAAGCACCTCGGCACCGCGGCGTTCCAGGGCCTCAATGAGGTCCTGCGAACGGCGGTGCGAGGTGACGCCGATCCGGAAGCCGTCCAGGGGGAGGTCCCGGTCGGTCGCGTCCTCGGCGGGTTCCGGCGCGGGGGCGCCGGCGGGGCCGCCGGCGGTCAGTGCGGAGGCTAGGGCGGGGTTCAAGGGGGACAACGGTGCGCCGGGCTCCGGGAGGGCTGCGGCGACGGCGTTCAATGCGCTCATGGGAATCCTTACGCCTCCATCAGTGATGCGGCCAGACGGTCGAGCTCTGCCGTGGCCCCGGCACAGCCCCGGTTGGCTTCGGCCACCCGGACAACGTCCCCGATCACCAGGACGGCGGGGTTGCTGCAGCCAGCGGCTGCGGAGGTGATGGTGCCCAGCTCGGCGATCGTGGTGCGCTGGCCGGGGCGGTAGCCGCGTTCGACGACAGCCATCGGCATGTCGGCCCGCATTCCGGCCCGGCGGAGTCCGGCTGCGAGGTGGTGCAGGGTGCCGATGCCCATCAGGACCACAATGGTTCCGCCGAGCCCGGCGAGGTGCGTCAGTTCGTTCTCGGTCAGCGGGGCATGGCCGGAGACCACGGTGAACATGTGGCTGACTTCGCGGTGCGTGACCGGGATGCCGGCGGCGGCCGGAACCGAGATGGCGCTGGTGACTCCGGAGATGACGCGGACCGGAACCCCGGCCGCGACGCAGGACGCGACTTCCTCGCCACCGCGGCCGAACACATAGGGGTCCCCGCCCTTGAGGCGGACCACGTTGTTGCCGGCCAGCGCGCTTTCCACCATGAGCTTTTCGATGTCGGCCTGGCTGACCTTGTGGTGGCCGGGCTTCTTGCCCACATCCACGAGCTCAGCCGAGGTCAGGGACGGCAGGTCCTGGTACGGGGCGAGCCGGTCGTAGAAGACGACGTCGGCATCGCGCAGGGCGGCGACGGCGGCGACCGTGAGCAGCTCGGTGGTCCCGGGTCCGCCGCCGACTAACGTGACGTGGCCCGCCGGGCCGGCCGGGGGCTCGGCCGCGACCGGGATGCCGGTGGCGCGGCACCGGCCCAGGAGGGCCTCCCAGCCCGGCTGGCCGTCGTCGACCGCCGCCACCAGGAACGGGCGCTCGGGCAGCGGGCCGTCAATGCCGGTGCCCTGCGGGGTGCTGAGGCGGAACACGACGGCGCCGGCCGCCTCATAGCGCCGCACGGCCTGACGTGCGGCGTGGTCCGCGCCCGTGACCAGGACTTCGCGTCCGGTGAGGTCAATGGTGAGCTGCATGGCTATACCTCGTTCTCGTCAGGCTGTCCCGGGGTGGTGGCTCGGACCGGAATGGAAGCCCCGATCAGGACCGGCTGCTGCCCGGCCCGCGCCTTCTCCTCCGCAGTCGCGGGGCGCATCTGGCCGCGCTCGTCGGAGACGAAGGTGATCGAATCGTCTTTCTGGTCCGGGGCGTTGACGAAGGAGCGGAAGCGGCGCAGGCGCTCGGGATCCTTCAGGGTGTCGGCCCATTCGTCGACGTACGTGTCAACGTGCTTGGCCATGGCGGCTTCGAGGTCCGCGGCAATGCCCAGAGTGTCGTGCACCACCACGTCCTCGACGTGCTTGATGCCGCCGTCGAGCTCTTCCTGCCAGCGCGCGGTGCGCTGCAGCCGGTCGGCCGTGCGGATGTAGTACATGAAGTAGCGGTCGATGTACCTGATCAGGGTTTCGTCGTCGAGGTCCTTGGCCAGCAGCTGGGCGTGCGCCGGGGTGGCGCCGCCGTTGCCGCCGACGTACAGGTTCCAGCCGTCGGCGGTGGCGATGACGCCGACGTCCTTGCCCCGGGCTTCCGCACATTCGCGGGCGCAGCCGGAGACGCCCATCTTCAGTTTGTGCGGGCTGCGGAGGCCGCGGTAGCGCAGCTCGAGCGCGATGGCCATGGCCACCGAATCCTGGACCCCGAAGCGGCACCAGGTGGAGCCGACGCAGGACTTCACCGTGCGCAGGCTCTTGCCGTAGGCCTGGCCGGATTCGAAGCCGGCATCGACCAGGACCTTCCAGATTTCGGGCAGCTGCTCCAGCCGGGCGCCGAACATGTCGATCCGCTGCCCGCCGGTGATCTTGGTGTAGAGGCCGTACTGCTCGGCGACAGCGGCGATCACGCCGAGTTTCTTCGGGGTGATCTCGCCGCCGGCGATCCGCGGGACCACCGAGTAGGTGCCGTCCTTCTGCATGTTGGCCAGGGCGCGGTCGTTGGTGTCCTGCAGGGTGCCGCGGCCGGCGTCCAGGACGTAGGCGCTGTTCTGGCTGGCGAGGATGTTGGCGATGGTCGGCTTGCAGATATCGCAGCCGGCGCCGGTGCCGTACTTGGCCATGATCTCCTCGAAGGAGGTCAGCTCCAGGACCCGGATGGCGTCGAAGAGTTCCTGGCGGGAGAGCTCGATGTGTTCGCACAGGGCCTTGGAGACCTCGACGCCGGACTTGGTCAGTTCGGTTTCGAGCAGCTTCTTGAGCATCGGCACGCAGGAACCGCAGCTGGTGCCGGCGCGGGTGCAGCCCTTGAGCTCGCCGAGTTCCCGGACCGGCGCGTTGCCGTCGCAGGCCCCGCAGCCGTTGACGGTGTCACGGATGGTTCCGGCCGAGACGTTGTTGCAGGAACACAGGATGGCGTCATCCGGCAGTTCCGTCTCCGGGGCGTCGCCGCCGCCGGCCGCGGTGAGGTAGGCGCCGGGTTCGGCGGCCAGTTCGCGGCCCAGCATGGGGCGCAGGGAGGTGTAGGGCGAGGCGTCGCCGACGAAGATGCCGCCGAGCAGGGTCTTGGCATCGTCGGTGGTGACGATCTTCTGGTAGACGCCGCGGGCGGGGTCGGCGTAGACGATCTCGAGCGCGTGTTCGGTGCGGGCGAAAGCGTCACCGAAGCTGGCGACGTCGACGCCGGAGAGCTTGAGCTTGGTGGCGGTGTCGAAGCCGGGGAAGGTCGCGTCGCCGCCGTGCAGCCGGTCGGCGACGATTTCGGCCATCGTGTTGGCCGGGGCCACGAGGCCCAGGCACATGCCGCCGAAGTTGGCGACCTCGCCGATTGCCCAGATGCCGGGAACCTCCGTTGAGCAGTCGTCGGAGATGACGACGCCGCCGCGCTGGCCCAGCTGGAACTGCTGCGGTGCGCCCTCTGCGGCCCGGAACAGCTCGTCGCGGGGCCGCACGCCGATCGCGACGATCACGATGTCGGCGTCGATGATCCGGCCGTCGGCCATGAGGACGCCGGTGACCTGGCCGTCGTCGTCGGAGAGGACCTCGGAGGGGAACACCCCGCCGTGGACGGTGAAGCCCTTGGCCTCGATCAGCCGGCCGAGCGCCTGCCCGGCACCCTCGTCCAGCTGGGTGTTCATGAGCCACGGCGAGCCGTTGATGACGATCGGAGTGGCGCCGAGCTGTTCGGTGCCGGCGGCTGATTCCAGACCCAGCAGACCGCCGCCGATGGTGACCGCGTTGACCTTCCGGCCCAGCTTCGCGGTGAGGTCCGCGATGGCCTTGTTGATGGACCAGACGTCCTCAAGGGTGCGGTACACATGGGTGAGTTCGGCGCCCGGGATGGGCAGACGGGCAGCGTCCGAGCCCGTCGCGACCACCAGCTCGTCATACGGATAGACGGTTCCCGCCGCGGTCTGGACGGACTTGCCGGCGGCGTCGATGCTGGTGACGCGCTCGCCGGTCTTGAGGTTCAGGGCCGTGTGGTCCCACATGGAAGCGCTGCCCAGGGTGAGGTCGACGTCGCTGTCGGTGAGTGCCTTGCTCAGCGCGACGCGGTCATAGGGGAGGTGGGCTTCCTCGGTGAGGACGGTAACGTGCCAGCCATCGAGTCCGCGGGCGTGCATGGCATCGGCGAACCGGTGCGCCGCGGGGCCGCCGCCGGCCACCACAATACGGCGCGGGGCGGCGCTGGTTGCGCCCTGGTTCGGGTGGCTTGAGGGGTGTCCGGTCACGGTGGGCCTTTCGCATGGGCCGCAGACGGTGCTCTGCAGCTTGTCGTCCCAGACTAGGCAACCGTAATTTCGCTTCAGTTTCCCTTATGTTTCGTGATCTTAACTTCTGCATCACGAATGCATTTCCCGCCGTGTGAGCTCTCTTTTACGCGCCGGACACATCCGGCGCGTCCGGATGAAACACCGCGCGCCTAGCTTGAATATGTGGCCGCAGCAGCGGTTGAGCCCATAAGGGATGTATCAGAGAGGGGCCGGGATGACCGCCGTACTTGAAACCGCCGTACACGACGTTGAGGACCAAATTACTGGAGCCGCAGCCGGCTGGCACCGGGTGTGCGCCGTGGCGGACCTGGAACCCGCCTGGGGCGAGGCGGCACTGATTGCGGGCCGCCAGGTGGCCGTGTTCCGCACCCTGTCCGGTGAGGTTTTCGCCGTCGCGCAGGAGGACCCGGCCACCGGGGCGAACGTCATGGCACGCGGCATCACCGGGTCCCGCGGGGACCGGCCCACGGTGGCATCGCCGTTGCACAAGGAGGTCTACGACCTCGGCACCGGAGAATGCCTCGGCAGCCCGGAACTCCGCCTCGCTACCTTCGGTACCCGGATTGTGGGCGGGTACATTGAGGTGCAGCTCTAGAGGCCCAGTGCCTCGCGGACGTCCGCAAGGACGCCGTCCAGGGCCGTGCGGGCCTCGTCCCGGGCTGCCGGAAGCTCGGCGGCCGAGCCGACACTGCGGATGACTTCCAGGTAGCACTTGAGCTTCGGTTCCGTGCCGCTGGGACGGATGATCACACGGCTGAGGTCCCGGGTCAGGTACAGCAGGCCCTCGGTGGGCGGGAGGAGTTCGCTGCCCTCGGCAAGGTCCGTGACGGCCTCGACGCCGGAACCGCCGAACGATTCCGGCGGGCTCACGCGCAGCCGGTTCATCATCGCGTCCAGCAGGCCGAGGTCCGCCACCCGGATGCTGAGCTGGTCGCTCGCGTGCAGCCCGTGCACCAGATACAGCTCGTCCAGGGTGTCAAAGATCGTCTTGCCCCCGGCCTTTGCGGCCGCCGCGAGTTCGGCAATGAGGACCGCGGCCGAAATGCCGTCCTTGTCGCGCACCAGCGACGGGGCAACACAGTAGCCCAGCGCCTCCTCGTAGCCGTAGACCAGCCCCGGCACCCGGGCAATCCACTTGAAACCAGTCAGGGTTTCCTCGTGCGCGTAGCCTGCCGCGGCCGCGATCCGCGCCAGCAGCCGGGAGGACACGATCGAGTTGGCGAACACGCCGGCCGGTGCTTCGCCACTGGCGGCCTGCCGCGCCACGACGTGGGCACCGAGCAATGCGCCTACCTCGTCGCCGCGCAGCACGCGCCACGCGCCGGTATCAGGATCCTTCGCCGCCACCGCTGCCCGGTCGGCGTCGGGATCGTTGGCGATCACGATGTCGGCGTCCTCCCGCGTCGCCGCCTCGAGGGCAAGATCCAGCGCCCCGGGCTCCTCCGGGTTCGGGAAGTTCACCGTGGGGAAGTCCGGATCCGGCTGCGCCTGCTCGGTGACGAGCGTGACGTCGTCGAATCCGGCGGCGTTCAGCACCGCGACGGCCGTTTCCCCGCCCACACCGTGCATGGGGGTCAAGACGATCTTCAGCCCGCGGGCCGGGAAGTGCGCAGGGACTGCCAGGGCCGCGACGGCGCGCTGGTAGTCGGCCGCGATCGAGGGCTCCAGCACGGTCCACCCGTCCGCGGCCAGAACGATCGAGTCCAGGGCGCCGACGGCGTCGATCTTCGCCGCTATCAGGGCGTCGTAGGGTGCCACGATCTGGGCGCCGCGGCCGCTTTCCTCCACCGCGTGACGGCCGAGGTACACCTTGTAGCCGTTGTCCTGCGGCGGGTTGTGGCTGGCGGTAACCATGACGCCGCCGTCGCAGTCCAGCGCCCGCACCGCGTAGGCGAGCAGCGGAGTGGGCAGCGCTGCCGGCATCAGGAAGGTCTCAACCCCCGCCGCGGTGAGGATCGCCGCTGTTTCCTCGGCGAAAATGTCGGAGTTGTAACGGGCGTCATAGCCGACGACGGCGCGCGGCCGGGTGCCGGGGGAGGCTTGCCCGACCGCGTTGGTGAGGAAGGCGGTGAAGCCGGCGGCGGCGCGGCGGACCACCACGCGGTTCATCCGGTTCGGACCCGGGCCGAGGGCTGCCCGCAGTCCAGCGGTGCCGAACTGCAGGGTGCCGCTGAAGCTGTCGGCCAGTTCCTGGCGGGCCGCGGCGACGCCCCCGTCGGTGAGGCGGACCAGTTCGGAGAGGGCGGCGGCGGTGGCGGGGTCCGGGTCCTGGCTTGCCCAATCGCGGGCATCGCTCAGGAGGCGGGCGAGTTCGGCATCAGAAGACGTCATGGAACCAAACTATCGCCAATCGTGGGCGATTCCTGCCCAGACAATCGAGAGTTCGGGTTTCAGTTCGATCTCGCGGCCTTTCGCGGGACCTTGACACCCAAATTTCCGGACACGTAACGTCTGGAATATGAAGATGGGCCGTGGTGTCGAATGGGCCGTGCACAGTTGCGTCAACATGGCTTGGACACCGCCCGGTGAGCCGGTGAACAGCGCCCGGCTGGCGGAGTTCTACAAACTCCCGGCGGCCTATCTCAACAAGCAGTTTCAGTCGCTGGTCCGGGCCGGCGTCCTGGACTCGGTGTCGGGTCCCCGCGGCGGCTTTCTCTTGGCACGCCGGCCCGAAAACATCACCGTGCTGGACATCGTGCTGGCGCTCGAGGGCCAGGACCCGGCGTTCCGGTGCGAGGCGATCCTCGGAAATGTTCCGGAACCGGATCGGCAGGAGAACTTCGCGCGGACGTGCCTGATTTCCCAGACCATGCGCCAGGCCGAACTCGCCTGGCGGCAGGCGCTGGCGCGCCAGAGCATCGCCGGGATCGCGGACTCGATGGAGCGGCGGTTCCCGGCGGACAAGGCAAAGGTCCTGGACTACCTGGCTGCGGAATAACCGCGGCCGGGTGTTCCAGGACCTGTTGCGGGGCCTAGCCCAGAACCAGGATCAGAGCTTGGCGATGATGTCTGCCAGCAGCTTGGAAATCCGCGGGCCGGCGGCCTCGCCGGCCTCAAGGACTTCCCCGTGGCTGAGCGGCACGGGGCTGATCCCGGCGGCGAGGTTGGTCACCAGCGAGATGCCGAAGACCTCCATGCCGGCGTGACGGCCGGCGATCGCCTCAAGCGCCGTGGACATGCCCACCAGGTCGGCGCCGATCCGTTTGGCGTACTGCACCTCGGCGGGCGTCTCATAGTGCGGGCCGGTGAACTGGGCGTAGACGCCCTCGTCCAGCGACGGGTCCACCTCGCGGGCCAGCCCGCGGATCCGGGAGGAGTACAGGTCCGTCAGGTCCACGAACGTTGCCCCTTCCAGCGGTGAGGTAGCGGTGAGGTTGATGTGGTCGCTGATGAGCACCGGCGTGCCGGGCGTCCAGTTCTCGTTGAGCCCGCCGCAGCCGTTGGTCAGCACGAGGGTCTTGCAGCCGGCCGCGGCGGCAGTGCGCACGCCGTGCACCACGGCGCGGACGCCCTTGCCCTCGTAGTAGTGGGTGCGTGCACCCAGGACCAGGGCCCGCTTGCCCTCTTTGGTCAGGACCGAGCGGATGGTGCCCACATGCCCCACCACGGACGGTGCGGAGAAGCCGGGGATTTCGCCGGCGGACAAAGTGGCGGTGGTCTCGCCGATGAGCTCGGCGGCGTCGCCCCAGCCCGATCCGAGGACCAGCGCGACGTCATGGGAATCGACACCCGTCTCTTCGGCGATGTAGGCGGCGGCGTCTCGCGCGGCGTCGAAGGGGTCCGCGTTCAGGAATTCTGTATAGCTCACTGGTACAAGCTATCGCGTGCCGGGCCCGCTGCCCAGCATGCGCGGCCGGACCAGCGTGCGGCCCGGATTCTTGGTGGCTCCGGTTCGGATGGTGGACAATGGTTGATTGTGACTACGCATCCTGACTTCAGCTCACCCCGTATCGCAATTCTCGGCGGAGGGCCTGGCGGCTACGAGGCCGCCATGGTCGCCGCCTCGCTGGGGGCGCAGGTCACCATCATCGAACGTGCCGGCCTCGGCGGATCCGCGGTGCTGACCGACGTCGTGCCCTCCAAAACCCTGATTGCGACGGCGGACCTGATGACCCGCGTCGGCGAGGCCGGCGAGCTCGGCGTTAAGTTCGACCTCGACGGCGGCGACTGCAGCCCGACGATGCGCGCTGACCTCAAGCACATCAACGACCGCCTGCTGCGGCTGGCCCGGAAGCAGTCGGAGGACATCCAGTCCGGGCTGGAACACCAGAACGTCCGCATCCTGATCGGTTCCGGCCGGTTGCTGGACAACCACACCATCGAGGTCCTGACCGCCGACGGCACCGAAACGGTGGAAGCCGACACCATCCTGCTCGCGGTCGGAGCCCACCCGCGCGAGCTGCCCACCGCCCGCCCGGACGGTGAGCGCATCCTCAACTGGGCCCAGATCTACAACATGGACGTGCTCCCCGAAGAGCTGATCGTGGTGGGTTCCGGCGTCACGGGCGCCGAATTCGCCTCGGCCTACAACGGCCTGGGTTCCAAGGTCACCCTGATTTCCAGCCGCGACCGCGTGCTGCCGGGCTCGGACACCGACGCCGCCGAGGTCCTCGAGGGCGTCTTCGAACGCCGCGGGCTCAAGGTCCTCTCCCGCGCCCGCGCCGAGACCGTCGAGCGCACGGACGACGGCGTCGTGGTCACCCTCGGCGACGGTTCGAAAGTGACCGGCAGCCACTGCCTGGTCTGCGTCGGCTCCATCCCCAACACGGCCGGCATCGGCCTGGAGGAAGCCGGCGTCGCGCTGACCGAGAGCGGCCACATCAAGGTCGACGGCGTCTCGCGCACCACTGCGCCGAACATCTACGCCGCGGGCGACTGCACCGGAGTCCTGGCCTTGGCCTCCGTGGCCGCGATGCAGGGCCGGATCGCGATCGCGCACTTCCTGGGCGACAGTGTCATGCCCCTTAAGCTGCATCAGGTGGCGTCCAACATCTTCACCTCGCCCGAGATTGCGAACGTGGGCGTCTCCGAGGCCGAGATTGATTCGGGCAAGTACCAGGCCGACGTCATCAAACTGTCCCTGCGCAGCAACGCGCGCGCCAAGATGCGCAACCACCGCGATGGTTTCATCAAGATCTTCGCCCGCAAGGGCTCCGGCACCGTGATCGGCGGGGTGGTGGTGGGCCCGAACGCCTCCGAGCTCATCTTCGCGATCTCGATCGCCGTGACCCAGAAACTGCACGTCGATGACATCGCCAGCACCTTCACCGTGTACCCGTCCCTGAGCGGCTCGATCTCCGAAGCGGCCCGGCGGCTCCACGTCCACATGTAACAGTTCACATGTAGCAAAACCGGAGGCCGGAGCCATGCAGAGTCCCCGTTCGCTTGTTGAGCCGATGGAACATAACTGTGCGCTGCCCCCGGGTCCAGAGGAACGCTTTGCCGGCTACGCCGTCATGGGCGTTCCGTTCAGCTCCGGTTACGTCCTGGCTTTTCGGCATTTTCCGGTATCGTCCGTCGGCCCTGGCTACATTTCGGTCTGGATCCGCGACCCCGCCGGCGTCTGGACGATTCACAGCACCACCGACCCCGGGACCTCCTGCCCCCGCTACTTCGGCAGCGCCATCGGCTCGGCGTCCACTCGCCGGGTCTCCATCCGGTGGCGTGACGGCTATTCCTTTAGCGTGGAAGTCGGAGCCGGCGTGGACCTGAACTGGGATTTTACGCTGGCGGCGACGCCGGTGACCCGGCTTATGTCCGCGGTGTCCGGCGCCGTTCCGGAGCGGCTGTGGCGCAGCCGGACGTTCCTGCGCGCCATGGGGGCCGTTGCCGGCCCGGTGCTGGGGGCGGGGCACCTCGGGCTGACGGGCGCGGCGCCCAACGGCCAAACGTTCTTGGCGCGCCCGCGGCAGATGTGGTTTGTCCGCGAAAGCAAAGCGCAGCTGCAGGGGCACAGCCTGGGACAGACGTCGGCACTGCCGGTCCAGGACCGGCTCGGGGAATTCTGGGTCCCGCAGCGCGGCATCTTCATGACCGGCTCGGTCTTGTTCGAGCCCTAAGTACGGGGGAACTCCCGCATTTACCCGGCCTAAAACGGGTACGGCGCGATGTCCGGCCGCACGGTCAGCCACTGGATTTCCGTGAAGGATTCGATGTTGGCGTGATGGCCGCCGATCCGCGAGCCGTTGCCCGAGTTCTTGACCCCGCCGAAGGGCGAGTTGGCCTCGTCGGACACTGTCTGTTCGTTGATATGGATCTTTCCGGAGTCGAGCCGGTCGGCGATCGTCATGGCCATCCCGACGTCGCCGAGGATTCCTATCGAAAGCCCGTATTCATTGTCGTTGGCCAGGGCAACGGCCTCGTCCACGGTGGAGAACTTCATCACCGGGGCGACGGGGCCGAAGATCTCGTCCTTCCACGCCGGGCTGGCGAGGTCGAGGTCGGCGAGCACGGTGGGCTGGTAGAACCGGCCGTCATGGCTGCCGCCGGCGGCCAGACGCGCGCCGCCCTGCACCGCGTCCTGAACGATCGTGTCCACCCGGTGGAGCTGCTTCTCGTCGATCACCGGGCCAAGCGCCACTGTTCCGCTCTTTGGGTCGCCTACCGGTAGATGGCGGGCCTTTTCCGCCAGGGCGCTGACGTAGTCCTCGTAGATGTCCTCGTGCACTATATGCCGCCCGCACGCCATGCAGATCTGACCCTGGTGCATGAAGGAGCCAAACGCGGCGGCGGAGACAGCTTTGGGGAGGTCGACGCCGGGCAGCACGATCATTGCGTTGTTCCCACCGAGTTCCAGGTGGGCACGCTTGAGCAGCCGGCCGGCCGCCTCGCCCACTTTGCGCCCTGCCGCCGTCGACCCCGTGAAGGCGATGACGCTGACCTCCGGTGCCTCTACGACGGCCGAGCCGATCTCGGCGCCGCCGGGCAGCAGGGAGAGCAGGCCGGGCGGAAGACCCGCCTCCTCGAACACCCGGACCAAGGTGACGCCACCACAGACCGCAGTGCGCGGGTCCGGTTTGAGCAGGACGGCGTTGCCAAGGGCCAGCGCCGGGGCGACTGCGCGGATGGAGAGGATCAGCGGGAAGTTGAAGGGTGCAATCACCGAAACGACGCCGACGGGCCGGCGCCGGGCGAAGGACCAGCGGCTCTCGTTTGAGGTCAGCACGTCGCCAGCCGGGAGCGAGGGCAGGGCGGAGGCGTCGTAGCATTCGTTGGCCGCGATGTGGGTTTCCAGCCCCGCTTTGGGCGGGATGCCGCCGGATTCGCGGACGATCCAGGCCTGGATTTCCGCCGAGTGTTCCTCCCAGAGTTGTCCCGCGCGGCGGAGCACGGCGGCGCGGTCTTCCGGGTTGCGGGCGGCCCAGTCCTTCTGCGCTTTCGCGGCTACCGCGGCGGCCTCGCGGACGTCCTCCGCGGAGGCCACGCCATAGCGGCCCAGCGTTTCTCCGGTGGCTGGTTCGACGGCGTCACCGGTCCCGCCGCGCCCGGGCCGCCAGCCGCTGAGGTAGATCCTGCCGTCCCAGAGGGCGGAGTCGAGCAGGGACATGTTGCGTCCTTTCATCGAGGGTTCTGCTTGTGTACCGGCCGGTCGAATCAGAACCGGACCGGGCCTTCGTCCATCTCATGTCGGTAGGCCGCCGCCGTCAAGAGTGCGGGCGTCAAGAAGGCCGTGCGTTGCCGCCCGCGGGACCTTCGGCCGTAGTGCGTCACAGCCGGGCGAGGTCAACTTGGCACATGGCCAAAATCTATGTCCCCTACGGAACCGTTGAAGGACAAACAGCAAAAATCGCGGATTACATCGGCGACGTGATCCGGGCGCTTGGGCACGAAGCAGAGACAGCGGACCTCAAACTTTCCGGAGATACCCTTCCGGGCGGCTACGACGGCGTGATCGTGGCGGCCTCGGTGCACGTCGGAAAGCACGAGGGGTACGTCACGGACTTCGTGAAGAAGAACCGCGGTGAGCTCGAGCGTTTGCCTTCCGCCCTCGTCTCAGTGAGCATGGCCGCGCAGGGGGACGAGCAGACCGCGGAGGGCTACGTGGAGAAGTTCGAGCAGGACACGGGGTGGCGGCCCGCGCACGTCGGACTGTTCGCCGGCGCCCTGCTCTATACCCACTACGGGTTCATCAAGAAGCACGTCATGAAGAAGATCGCCAAGGACAAAGGATCCCTCGACACGGACACGTCCCGTGACTACGTGTACACCGAGTGGGACGGAGTCAGGCGTTTCACGGAGGACTTCCTGGCCCGGCTCGCCGAGCCGCCCGCCCAGCTGTAGGGCTCAGTCGTAGAGCTCAGGAGTAGGCATACGGCGGAACCGTGTTGCCGGGGGTGAAGGGTTTGAACCACTGCTCGAAATCCAGACTTGCGGCGTCGTCCTCGAGAACGTCAAGGTTGTCGGAGTACAGCGCGTCACTGTCGGCATCCTCCAACAGGACTTCCTCGACGTCGGCCCGCCAGTCCTCCGGAAGGTCCAGTTCGTAGATGTCCTCGGTGATTTCCGCCTGATCGAGCAGGCAGCGGACGGCTAGTTCCGCTGCAAGGCAGCCGGGGGCGGTCCAGCCCCGGACCAGCGACGCGGTGACGTCGGCCGCGACCACGATGAACTTCTGGGTGAACTTCGCGTCGTAACTGGCGGCGAACTGTGGCGGCAGCGAGGACAGGACCGAGGTCCCGGCAATGTCGGCCGGCGTGAGAACATCCAGCGTGCTGAGCGTTCCGAGATCGCGGAACAACTGGTCGATCAGAATGCTGGACGAGTTCCACAGGAGTCCGGCCAGCAGGCGCGTCTGGCCCACGGCTTTGTGACGGTCAACCGGAGAAACGTCGGCCATCTCGGCCAGGTCTTCGGGATCAAACTGGAGCCGTTGCTCGGCCGTCATGTCGTCCGGGTGGGGGTCGAGCCCAAGCAGTTCCAGGCTCAGCCCGGTCAGCTTCCCGGCGTCGGCCAGCAGTTCTTCGGTGATGTCGTCGTCGTCGGCGCTCATGGCCCCGATGCTACCCGCCGTTTGCCCGCGGCCCGATTTGCGTTACGCGGCCGCCGGGTGGATGGTTCCCGACGTCGAACCCGCCCTGGCCATCCGGACGGACAGCAGATAGGCGATCCCGCAGGCCAGGGGAACCAGGCTGGCGGCGATCAGCGATCCGACCGCACCCGACCTTCCGATGATCGTGATCAACAGTGGCAACACCCCCAAGCCCACCAACAGCCAGCCGGCCAGTGCGGTGACTTTCAGGCCGAGGATTGCGGCCGGGAACGCCAGCGCGAGAACGCTGACGGCGATGAGGGGGCCGTTGTCGTTGAGGAAGGCGCTCAGGGCAGCGGGGTCGAAGGCGAGCCACACGCACGCAGCAATGAAGGCCGAGGCGAGGGCGAGCAGCAGGGGAGCGGTTGCCGCCGGCCAGAACCAGGCCGAGACCGCGAGGATGAGCATCGGCACCACCCAGGCGAGCGTGATCAGCGTTCCGGTTGTTCCGCCCGGGTCCTGCATCGCGAAGCCGCCGATGAAGATTCCTCCGATGACGGTGAACGCCGCCATGACAGCCGCTCCGGTGCGCGTCAGCGCGGCCGCCCGCCGCTGCGGATCCTTTTCGCGGGACATGACAACACCCGTCACGACGGCGAACACAATGATCGCGCCGAGCGCCAAAATGACCGGGACGTTCATGGGATGCCTCCTGCGGATGAACGGAACCTACGTTCATTGCATCCCCACCCCTCTTACGTGCCAAGGGGAGAAAGGCCCGCTTCGGAGCCGGGGGGCTGCTTGCACTGAACTCCGGCCTAGCGGAAATTCGTCAGGCACTATGCAGCGGTTCAGAAGATTCCTGCCGTGAGGTGCCAACTGTCGGCGGGGCGGCCGACTGTGATTTCGACTGGAGATATGCCAAGACGTGGGGTACGCCTTCGACCAGGTATTTGAAGCCTGCTTCCAGCCGCTCGGGCTTGTGATCCAACAGACCGAGGGCAAGGTTGCAAGCGCCGCAGATAAGCCCGCGTATGCAGCTGCCGCACGTCTTGTACTTGTCGTCGCAGCAGCGGTGGTCGTGGTCCACGTTTAGCGACTCGCGGCCAAAGTCCGGGGGTTCCTTGCATAGCCAGCAGACGCCGCCTTGGGCGGCGAGTATGGCATCGTACTGTTCCCGGGTGACGCCGAACTTCCGCAAACGGGAAGCATCGTTTGCGCACCTTAGGCAACGGCCCGTAAGTCCATCGCCGGCACTGGTGTTGTCCTTTCCGAAATCCTTTTCGGGCAGCCATTCTCGACAACTCGTGCACCGCTTGTTGCCATCGTCGTCTCGCTCCAAAGACGCGAACTTGTAGCGGGGGACGACGACCTGCATGGCGCCCGTGTCGTTGTATTGGGCAGCGTGGGATTTACATAACGGGGTCGGATCATCCTGGTAGATGTCCTTCCGGCCGCATTCCGTGCCGTCGGGGCCGGGGCCCCCGCACCGTGTGCCATTTGGTGACCTCCGCCTGATGGGGGTCAGCTCGCCGCGCTGGAGCTGGCTGTAGTGCGTGCGGCAGAACCGCCCACCGCGGGTGTGCGCCTTACGTCCGCAGCCGTAGTCGAGGGCGGCGCAGTCGTTCCAGTCGTCCCCTTTCGGCGGAAACTGCCACATCGCTCCGTCTCGCTCATGCTGCGTTGCATGTCCTTTGCAGAGCGGTCCTGGTGGAAGATCTAGCTGTGTCACTTGTCGGTCGCAGGGTTCGCCGCCGCGCCCCGGCCCGGCGCAAGTCAGGCCTCGGCCTATTCCCCAGGACTGGAGAGGCCTGAACTCCTCACCCCGGTTCATCTGGAGGGCGTGCGAATTGCAGTACTTGCCGCCTTTGTTCCGGGTTCGAAGCTCGCACCCGTCATCGGGGAGGGCGCTGCACAGGTTCCATCCTTCGGCGTCTTTTTTCGTCTCCATGCCGGAACTGTAATCGGCACCACCGACGAAATCAGACCCAGCAAGCGGATTGTCGGGCCTTCCACCTTCCCTGCGATTGTTTCTGAGAACGTCTGGCGAGGCGTCTGTGCTGTGCTGAGCGACCAGTCCCGCAGGCGGTCCCAGTCCAACAAGGCCGTCCACCTGCTAGCGGGCATAGCCCAGTGCCATTGCGGCGGATATGTCCGGTCTGCGACGGTGACTTCCCGTAGCGGCGAGAAGCACCGCATCTACCGCTGCGGCGTGCGTGGCCCTGGCCACGTCAGCAAGAGGATGGAGTACGTGGACAAGGTAGTCAACGCTGCGATCGTCGCAGTTCGGGCCGCACACGACCGGAGCAAGACTGAGGACAGCGGTTCGGGACCTGAGGCGGAGCGGCTAGGGCTGGAGGCTACGGCCCTGCGGAAGCGGCAGGAAGAGGCGGGCATGCAGGCCGCCCTGGGCCAGATACCGATGCACATGCTGGGAACCATCAACTCGGTTATAGAGAAGGAGCTGGCTGGCGTCACCGCCGCCATGGCACGGCTGGAGGAGGCGGCGGCGCGTCAGCCGCCGACGGAAGATGAAATACTTCCGGTCTCGGAGGATTCCCCATACGCGGTGGAGTGGGCGGGCATCCACATTGATGACCGGAGGGACTACCTCCGAAGCATCTGCAATGTCGTACTTCTTCCGCACGGTAAGGGCTCCACCAAGATATTCAGTCCAGACACCGTCCAGACTGTGGTTAAGGCCCCAGGAGAGGGGCCGGGACCAATGGACGTTCGTGCCATCGGAAAACTTGCGGCGGTAAGCGCTTCGCTTGCCACCGCTGGGTCGGGAGCCTTTGTTAGTTTCCATGTCGGCAATGAAGTCGTCAGTTACCGGATACCTGATGCTCTTTTGAGGGCAACCAAATCGGAGGAAGACCTTCTCGACAGCCTGATACCGCTGGACGATGGCGGCGCCGCACGCCTACAGATAGCCCGCGACAAACGTGGTGTCCGTGGCACCGAGGAGGGCCTAAAAGCCCTCCCGTGGCTCTCAGTGAAACGCACGCCCCAAGCGTGCCTGGTGGCCGTTCCGATAACCCCCGCCGGTAGCACCTAGGAGGGCCTCAAAGCCCTCCTGTGGGCTTTACACCCCTTGTATGGCAACGCTTGCACCAGCTAGGACCACGATCTGCCACATCAATAAGGGATTTTAATCCAATATGGATTGACATCACTTCCTTTTCGAGGGAACCTAATCCCATGGAAGATCAGGAAACACTCGAGGCAATCGGCAAGCTCATTGCCGCAGCCCGCAAAGACAAGTACCCGTCCCGCCGGCAGCTCGCACTCGCCGCCGGGATCGACGTCAAAACGATCATGTCCGCGGAGGGGGGCAAAAAGGTGCCGCACCCGAACTCCCAACGCCGCATCGAGCAGGCCCTCGGCTGGCGCAAGGGTTCCATCGAGGACCTCTGGGAACGCCGCACAGACATAGGTCCCGACGCGGTTACTCTCGCTGAGATGGAGCGCGGGGCCGACGCGCACCTGCTACCGACGGAAACCGACACACCGCATGTCAGCCCGGCGTCCCGGTTGACCGACGAGGAACTCCTTGCCGAATTATCAATTCGGTTCTGGGGCTACAAGGTGCAGGCGGCACAACGGTAAGAGCGGTCAGCCTGCCACGCTCACCGAGTCGGCTGTGAGCAAGCCTGAGCAACCCATGGTGAGCAACGGCGACACCGCCTCGGACATGGCTAAGGGCAGGCCTGAGCCTGCCCGTCTGTGGCGCCGGCTGCTGCCCCGCCGCTAGCTGCCAGCTACTTCCCCGCCGAACGTGCCTTGATGCGCGAATAGGAGGCTAACCTACGGCTCTGCAGGCAGCCTGGATGCGCTGTTCTGCCGTCCTGTATTCGCTTTGGAGGCGGCTTGCCCCATCAACATCCCTGTCGGCTACCAAGACTTTGAGGTAGTCGGCACCGATTTTCACATCGTTCTTCAAGGCATCCGGAGACTTGGAGGCGAGGTCGGAATACTGCCCGGTGATCTTGTTCCGCGATTCCTGGGACATCCCCGCTCCGACGGAAAACTGTGGAGCCAGGGCCTTGAATTCCTTGCACTTATCGGCGGCGCTCATCGGTGCAGAGCACCCTCCCAGGAAAACCGCGCCGGTAAAGATCATGACAAGTGCGCGTGCCTTCATATTTCCCCCAAGTTATTCAACAGCGAACGTTCAGCGTCAGCGTAGCCAAAAGGTCAGGGACACCCCCTATAGCGGCCTGGGTCGCCCCAGGAGCGCCCAAAAGCGCTCCCCGGCGGTAGGGTGCCACCCGCCTCCCGATAGTCCCTTCAGGCCTTTCCTGGGAACAAATAAACCCCCATGCCAAGCGGCACGAGGGGCTTAATGATGGGGCCTACTCGGCTCCGTGACGCTCCATGTATTCCTCAAACGTTTCCTCCGGCTCAACAGAGCCGGCGATCAAGTCGGCCCGGTGGGAAGGGCGCGTACTGTCATCGCTCATGGCAGCCGCCAGCACTGCCTCATATTCATCCAGGTTGTTACAAAGGTGGGTTTCCGGCAGGGCGCCAGACAGCTTCAGGGAAATAAGTCCTGCACGGGGTGCATCGGTAATTCTGGCCATCAAAGGTCCTTTCAATTAGAAGATAAATGTGAAGAATTTCACTCCTTCTATTTTACCAGACCTATTGACCGGCCCTGCAAAGAATGATATGGGTTCGCCTTTGAAATTGCCTATTTCCTGACCGTTACACGCACCGCCGTTGACCTGACCAGCATTGCCGGCTTACTGTCCGCACTTTGCGTTATAGGCTCATGCCAAATCGTTCACTAGTGGGGGAAGTGCGAGCAATGTCGAGGTTGAAATACAACGCGATTTGGATCGCGGTGATGGTCGCGCTCTTTGCCGCCTCCAACACCCTTTTGCAGATCGGTAAAGACGGGACCACAGAGCATTGGGTTTGCTTAGGCGATGCCTTTCACTGCATGGCCCCGTCAGATGTCACGCCGGGTGCGTGGTGGGCTGGAACGTTTGGGACGATCCTCATGATGGTTGCCGTGGTATGCATCTGGCCGTGGTTCTACTACCAGCCCAAACGTCAGCCAACCAGTTAGTCCCTGGTCTGCAGCACGGCCAGCACCTGCCGTGCTGCGTCCAGATGATGCACCACCACGCCCACGGCGTTACGCGCCGTGCAGTGCGCCTGTTCAGCGTCACACTCCAGCGTGAGCCGGCCATCTGCCACCAGCTCCCCTAGTCGGTCCTGCACGTCCAGCAGTAGACGGTAAATGTCGTCTGCGGTAGCGGTTTGTCCACTTAGTTGCCCCCTGCTTCCATGTTGGAGGCGGTGAATCCCTCCAAGGATTCCCGCGCCATGCTGTCCAATACGGCTTTCACGGTGGAGGGGTACCACTTGGCGCCCCCCTGGCTTGTGGCCACGCCATCCTCATTCAGACCGGCGGCGATCTTGGCCATGCTGGCACCGCCGGCACGTTCCGCCCTGATCCGTTCCACGGTCTCCGCCGGGAGCTGGCGCTTGCGCCCAAGGTGCTTGGTCTCCCCGAGCTTGGCCATTGCATCTCGCGAAGCGGACCGAGGCCGCCGTCGTTCTGAAGTTTCGACCGAGTCTACTATTCCTCCACCGCCGGGCCTGCGTAAGGTCAACACGCCACCGGGCGCTGAGCTGTGCTTCAGGGATATCTGGGATAGCAGATTTAAACGCAAAAGCGCCCGCGGCAACTGGGCCGGGGCGCCCTGCGTTGGTCGGTTGTTAGGGCGCCAGCAGCTGGCAGACGTCCGTTTCCGTGCCGTTGCCGGAGAACCTCGTCCTTTCAGTGCCATCGGCATTGAGCGTCCAGTGCATGGTGCCCGTCGTGAGGAACAGCCCTGCAGGATGCCCGTTGGCTTCGGGGACGATGATGGTGTTCCTACCCGTCGCGGTGACGTCAAAGCTGCCGTCTGGCAGAGTCGTGACTTTGGTCAGTCCGGTGATGACGTAGGTCACCGTTTTGAAGGTAGGAGCGGGGCCCGTGAGGGTGATCCTCAGGTTGGGACCGGTAAAGAACGTGCGGTTTCCTGGCAGGACGATGGTCCCTCCCTTGCCCGAGAGCTGAGCCTGGAGGTTGAACGTCGGGCAGGCGATCGGGAAAGGCGTTGGGTCGACCGGTGTGGGAGTGGCGGCGGCAAAGGCCGGGCCGGCACTTGCGGAGAGTGCAGCGGCGGCTGCGAGGGTGATGGGTGCGAGCCAGCGTTTCATGAAGGTACTCCTTTGTAGCTTACGAAAGTCCCCCAGCGGTACGGGACGAGTCCCTGACTGCAAAGCCCTTGCAGGTTATCGCGGCCCTCCCGCTCCAACGCGGGTATCCACTACTTGGTTATCGGGCGTCCGCTACCTGTTTATGGAGCTAGGCCAGCCCGACTGGCAGCATCGCGGCTCCCGCAGGATCGGGCGCGAATGAACTGCATGTAGCGAAAGTGGCCTTAGAAAAACCAGCGGTACGGGCGACCCCGTGGCGCGCCACGAGTCACGCACTGTGCTGTGCATGATGAATGTTCGGGCTTCCCGGTATGTGTTCATCCCTGTGTGGTTTGGAAAGGCCGCTTAGCCTTAGCGGAGCGGAGCTAGCCAGAGCCCTCACGGTTGGTCGGGGGCTCTCCTCGATGATGGCCGGCCCAGCTTGGCGTTCTCTTCGGGTGCGCCGGTCTTCCTTCAGGGCTCCGTGCGGGCGATCGGGGAATATGGCCTCTACCTCCTGGCGTCAAGCAAAGGCATAATGTCGCCATGTGGATCCCCGCCCTATTTCTAATCTTGGTCGTCATCGGGATACTGGTCACTTATTGGCAACTCACCCTGACAGGACTCTTCATCTGGGCGCTTGTGGCCTGGAAGAGGCACCACACAGCCGACACACGGTCGAGCTACCCCCGGAAGCCCGTCCAGACCCGGCCTGTGGCCAAGCAGGTCCAGACCCGCCCCAGACCCAAGCCTGTGCAGACCCGGCCTGAGCCCACGCACAGGTCCAAGCCTGCCCGCGAGATGCCAGCGCCCACATACCTGCCCAGGTGGACCGCGAACCGCCGGCTGGAAGCTGGCCGCGAGCATGCCCAGTGGCAGAAGAAGTTCGACAGCGCAGCGCAGTGAAGGTGGGACCAATGCAGCTTGACGAGGTCATCGACCAGTTTCATCAAGCGGTAAATGACTTTGCTAAAGGCGACCCGGAACCCGCCAAGGCCATTTTCTCCCACAGCGGAGATGTCTCCCTTGCTAATCCTTGGGGCCCTCCGGTGGTGGGCTGGGAGCGAGTATCAGGGGCGCTCGATTCAGCGGCGGCACGGTTCCAAGATGGACGCGTCACGGCTTTTGATGCCCTCACCAAGCACGTCACTACCGATCTCGCCTGCTTCCTGGACATAGAACACTGGCAGGCCAAGATCGGAGGAGGCGACAAAATCTCGCCATTTGATCTGCGGGTAACGAGCATTTATCGCCTTGAAGGCGACACGTGGGCACTCGTTCATCGCCACGCAGACCCGATCACCACACCGCAGGCCCCGGACGCCGTCTTACGAAAATGACGCCCGGGAATCACGCGATCCGAGTCCACCCCGGGTTGCAGTCGAGCATGACCGGCCTGACCAGCGGCCGTGCGCTCGACGCCGAGCCCCCATTGTCCCAGGCGTGTCCCGGTCGAGGGTGCGACAAGCCCCCCATGCATCTTGAGGAAGACCATCGGGGCGCCCCCGTCGGCGCAAGCCTTGAGGTGAAGCTGCGCCGTCGCCGAGCTAGAACTCAGGCAGCCGCCCCCTGAAAGTGGGCCTCGATGATGCCCTTGATGTCCTCGTGGCAGCCACCGCAGCCCGTGCCGGCGCGGGTGGACGCCGATACCTCGGGCACCGTTCCGCAGCCCTCGGACACGGCAGTGGCAATGGCCGTTCCGCTGACGCCGGCGCACCGGCAGACCGTCCGGGCGGGGTCGGCGGCACCTGGGGAAGCGACCTGGTCCGGCCCGTCCAGGCGCAGCAGCAGCGACCGGTCCGCCGGCAGTTCCGCGCCGCGTTCGAAGAGCTGCACCAGCTCGGCCGAGGTTCGCGGCATGCCCACGGCCACGAGCCCTTCCAGCACGCCGGCGCGGGTGGTCATCTTGACGTAGCGGCCGTGCTCGGGATCGGCCCACTGGGCGATCTGCAGCCGGGCCCGGCCGTTCACGGCCCCGGCGCTCAAGGCTTCCTCGTCCCAGGGGTCTGCGGACACGTCCCCGGCCACGGCCAGGTTCATGCCGCGGGCCTTGAGCACGATCACGCCCGGGAGTTCCGCCGGAAGTGCCGGCAAGGCTTCCGCCTCGGCAGGAGCCCCGGATGCCAGCAGGGTCAGGTAGTCGGCGAGCCATTCGGCCTGCCGCCAGCCCGGGCCGACCAGCCCGGAGGGACCCCTCGCCGTCCGGCACTGAACGCACTCGGAGTCCGGGCAGCGGACCTCGGCGCAGTCGCCGATCGCGAAGATGTGGGGCTCGTGGTGGGCGCGGAGCTTGTGGTCCACCAGGATCCCGGCCCCGGTGGAGAGCCCGCAGCCCTCCGCAAGTTCGGTCCGCGGCCGGACACCACAGGAGAGGACCAGGAGGTCGCCGTCGATCGCGGAGCCGTCATCCAGCAACAAGGCGGAGAAGCCGCCGTCGGGCGCGTTGTGTTCGACGCCGACCGAGCGGGCGCTGCCGGTCACCCGCACGCCGCAGTTCCGCAGGGACGCCGCGAGCACGGCGCCGCCGCCGCGGTCGATGTTCCGGCCCAAAGGATGCGGGCCGTTGTGCACCACGGTCATCGTGGCGCCTTCCTCGGCCCCGGCGAGGGCCGTCTCCAGGCCCAGCACACCGCCGCCCAGGACCACCACGCGCTTGCCGCCGGCCACGGCAGAGTGCAACACGGACGCGTCGCGAAGATCGCGCAGGGCGGTCACGCCCGGCGGCAGCACCGGCGCGGCCGGGTCCGGGTTGAGCCCGGTCAGGTTCGGGATGACCGGCCGTGAACCGGTGGCGAAGACGAGCCGCTCGTAACCGGGGGAGGTGCCGTCGCTCAACAAGACCCGCTGCCGGGCGCGGTCCACGCGGCGGACGCGGACGCCCAGCCGGACATCGACGCCGTCGGCCACCAGTGCCGCCGCGTCCGCGAGGGCCAGTGCGGCCGGCGTCGTCCGGCCGACGCCAAGATCCGCCACCAGCACGCGGTTGTACGCCGCCTCGGACTCTTCGCCGACCACGGTCAGGTGTGCGATGCCGCTGCGCACGGCCGGCAGCAGCTCGTCGATCAGCCTCGCGGCGACGGGCCCGAAGCCCACCACCACAATCCGCTCAGTCATGAGGTCTCCTCTGCTTGAAGAACGCGGGCCGGAACGCCGCTGTGATTGCCGGCCGGGGCATCCGGGGAAGCTGCCGGGCGAATCCACACCTTGCTGGTCTTGAACTCGGGCATCCCGGAAATGGGGTCCGTGGCCGCCTCCGTGAGCCGGTTGGCGCTCTCGAGCTCCGGGAAGTGGAACGGCAGGAACACCGTCTCCGGGCGGATATCCGTGCTCAGCTCGGCGCGGCAGCTGACCACGCCGCGTTCGTTGGAAATCGAGACGTAGTCGCCGTCGGCGATGCCCTGGGCGGCGGCCGCGGCGGGGTGGAGCTGGAGCCGCGCCTCCGGCTGTGCCTCGGCCAGGGCGGCCACCCGGCGGGTCTGCGCGCCGGACTGGTAGTGCTCCATCAGGCGGCCGGTAATGAGGGTCATCGGCGTGCCGGGACGATCGTCGCCGGCCCGGTCGTCCCGCTGGTCCGCCCGGCGGTCCGCCGCGGACGCGAAGCCCGCAGAAGAAGAACGACGCCGGGGCGTCACCGGCGTGAACACGGCCCGGCCGCCCGCATGGGCAAAGGCGTCCAGGAAGAGCCGCGGCGTGCCCGCGCTCCCGGCGGGGTAGGGCCAGTAGGCGGCCTCGCCGCGGTCCAGCATGGCGTAGTCGATCCCGGAGTAGTCGGCCAGGCCGCCGGAGGACGCGAGCCGGAGCTCCTCAAACACTGTTTCCGGATCCTCGCTGAAGGTGGAGGGCGCGTGCAGCATTTCGGCCAGCCGGGTCATGATCCACAGCTCGCTGCGGACACCGGGCGGGGGAGTGAGGGCCCGGCGGCGGCGGAGCACGCGGCCCTCGAGGTTGGTGAGGGTTCCTTCCTCCTCGGCCCACTGGGTCACCGGCAGGACCAGGTCTGCCTCGGCGGCGGTCTCGGAGAGAAAGAAGTCGCACACCACCAGGAAGTCCAGGCTGCGCAGGCCCGCGATCACGGCATTCGCGTCCGGCGCGGACACCGCCACGTTGGCGCCGTGCACGAAGAGGCACCGGACGCCGTCGGGCTGTCCCAGCGACTTGAGCAATTCGACGGCGGGAAGGCCGGGGCCGGGAATCAGGGGTTCGGGCACGCCCCAGACCCTGGCCATGTGGGCGCGGGCGGCGGGATCGGTGATCTTCCGGTAGCCGGGGAGCTGGTCCGCCTTCTGGCCGTGTTCGCGGCCGCCCTGGCCGTTGCCCTGGCCGGTGAGCGTGCCGTAGCCGCTGCGCGCGGAGCCCGGCAGGCCCAGCAGGAGGGAGAGGTTAATGGCGGCCGTGGCGGTGTCAGTGCCGTCCACGTGCTGTTCGACGCCGCGGCCGGTGAGGATGTAGCTGCCGCCCTTGCCGGCGCCGTCGGCCAGCCTCCGGGCGGTTTCACGGATCAGCCCGGCGGGGACGCCGGTGATCGACTGGACCCGTTCGGGCCAGAAGCTCGCGACGCTGCGGACCGCGGCGTCATAACCCGTGGTCCGGTCCGCGATGTATGCCGCGTCCGCGAGGCCCTCGTGGATCACCGCGTGGGAGATGCCCAGGAGCAGGGCAAGGTCGGTGCCGGGCAGCGGCTGCAGGTGCAGCCCGCCGCCGTCGGAGGTAAAGGCGGCGGTGGCGGAGCGCCGGGGGTCGACGACGATCAGGCCGCCGGCGTCGCGGGCCCCCTGGAGGTGCTGGACGAAGGGCGGCATGGTCTCGGCAACGTTGGAGCCGAGCATCAGGATGGTGCCGGCGGTGTCGAGGTCCGCGAGCGGGAACGGGAGCCCGCGGTCCAGGCCGAAGGCGCGCATGCCGGCCGCGGCGGCCGAGGACATGCAGAACCGCCCGTTGTAGTCGATCCGTGAGGTGCCCAAAGCCAGCCTGGCGAACTTGCCCAGCTGGTAGGCCTTCTCATTGGTGAGGCCGCCGCCGCCAAACACGCCGACGGCGTCAGCCCCGTGCTCGAGGCGGGCCTGCTTTACGGCGGAGACGATCCGCATGAGGGCCTCGTCCCAGCTGACCGGGTGGTGGACGCCGTCGGCGCCCTTCAGCAGGGGTTCCGTGACGCGGCCCGGGTGATCCAGCAACGAGGCGGAGGTCCAGCCCTTGCGGCACAGGCCGCCGCGGTTGGTGGGGAAGTCCCGTCCGGCGACTGTCAGGAGCGGCGCGGACGTTGGGGTAGTGGCTGGGCCCGGTGCAGCGTCTACGGGCTCTGACCCCGGCTGGACAGCCGGGGTCAGAGCCGCTGGAGATGTGAGCGTCATGGCGCACTGCAGAGCGCAGTAAGGGCAGTGCGTGTCGGCGCTTTTGGTCATGTTAGACGTGTCCCATCGCATTTCGGTTGGCGTTGCGGATGTAGCAGAACCAGCAGACCACCAGCATCAGGACGTAGGTCCCCACGAATCCGTAGAACGCCGAGGTGTAGGAACCGCTGGCGGTGTTGGAGGCGTTGAGGACCTGGGGGATGATAAATCCGCCGTAGGCGCCGATGGCCGAGATCAGGCCGAGGGCTGAGGACGCGAGCCGCTGGGTGGTGTGCGTGCTTGCCCCGGAGCGGGCGGCCCGGCTGGAGGTGGCGAAGATGATCGGGATCATGCGGTAGGTGGCGCCGTTTCCGAAGCCACTGGCGGTGAACAGGAGCAGGAACAGGAAGAGGAAGAGCCAGAAGTTCTTCAGCGGCAGGGTCCAGAGCATGGTGAGGGTCATGACGGCCATGGCGGCGAAGGCTGCGACGGTCATGCGGGCCCCGCCCATCCGGTCCGCCATGCGTCCGCCGTACGGGCGGGCCAGGGACCCGACCAGCGGGCCGAGGAAGGCCAGGGACAGGGCCACGGTGCCGACGGAGATCGAGGAAAATGCCGGGAAGTAGTCCTTGATGAGCTTGGGGAAGACGCCGGCGAAGCCGATGAAGGAGCCGAAGGTGCCGATGTACAGCAGCGCCATGATCCACAGGTGCGGCTCTTTGATCGCGGCCAGCGAACCTGCCACGTCGCCCTTGGCGCTGGTGAGGTTGTTCATGTACTTCCAGGCACCGAAAGCCGCCAGCAGGATCAGCGGAACCCACATGAACCCTGCGACGGGCAGGTTCACGGTGCCGGCTGCCAGCAGGGTGATGGCGATCGGCACGGCCAGCTGTGCGACGGCGGCACCGAGGTTTCCGCCGGCGGCATTCAGGCCCAGGGCCCAGCCCTTTTCCCGTGCGGGGTAGAAGAAGGTGATGTTCGCCATCGAGCTGGCGAAGTTGCCGCCGCCGAAGCCGGCCAGCGCGGCCACGAACAGCATGACGCCGAACGGGGTGGCCGGGTTGGCGACGCACAGGCCCAGGCCGATCGTGGGGATCAGCAGCAACAGGGCGGACACGATGGTCCAGTTGCGGCCGCCGAAGCGGGGAACCATGAACGTGTAGGGGATCCGGAGCGTGGCGCCGACGAGGCTTGGCATGGAGATCAGCCAGAAGATCTCGTTGGTGGAGAACTCGAAGCCGGCGGAGGGAAGCTGGACCACCACGATCGACCACAGCTGCCAGACCACGAAGCCCAGGAACTCGGCGAAGATGGACCAGTTCAGGTTGCGCCGGGCGATCGAGCGGCCGGCCGACGCCCACTGCTCCTTGTTTTCCGCATCCCAGTTGGCGATCCAGCGGCCGGGCCGGTGGTCGAGGGTAAGGGTGCCGCCGGTACTGGCGGCGCCGACCTCTGCGGTGCCGATTTCGGCGGTGCGTTCAGCAGTCACTTGGGAGACCTCCTTGGGGGTGATGTCCTTCAAAGGTAGGGACGCCGCGTTTCCGGGACGGACGCGGTTTATTAACGCGCTGTGACTTTTGCCTATCGGGGCTTTTATGACGGTGTGAGAATAGGTGTGACGACCACCACGTGAGACAACGACACGGAGTCCAAATAGCGGACTATTTGTCCATTGACTGGACGGTGGGAACTATTATCAGACGTATACGAATCCCTAGCCGGCGGCCCCGGGCATCGGGCTCTTGGGGAAATATCCGACCGGTCTTCATGAAAGCGTTACTACATGTCATCCACTGCCACCTCCGCGGAGCATGGGTCCACCAAGCAGGTGAATTCGCGCGGCCGCGTGATTGTCGCCAGCTTGATCGGTACCACCGTCGAGTTCTATGACTTCTACGTTTACGCCACCGCGGCCGTGCTCGTTTTCCCGAAGCTCTTCTTCCCCGGGCAGAACGAGACCACCCAGCTGCTGGCATCCTTCGCCGTGTTCGGCGTCGCGTTCATCGCCCGCCCGCTCGGCTCGGTCATCTTCGGCCACTTCGGTGACAAGTTCGGCCGCAAGGGCACGCTGGTGGCCTCCCTGCTGACCATGGGTATTGCCACCTTCCTGATCGGCTGCCTGCCGACGGCGAGCGTCCCGGGCTGGACCTTCCTGGCCCCGGCGCTCCTCGTGGTCCTGCGCTTCTGCCAGGGCCTGGCCCTCGGCGGCGAATGGAGTGGCGCGGCGCTGCTGGCCACCGAAAACGCCCCGTCGAACAAGCGCGCCATCTATGGCACGTTCCCGCAGCTGGGAGCCCCGATCGGCTTCATCATCGCCAACGTAATCTTCCTGGTCTTCAGCTACACCCTGACACCGGAAGCCTTCATGGAATGGGGCTGGCGGGTCCCGTTCCTGCTCAGTGCCGTCATGGTCATCATCGGTCTCTACGTGCGCCTCAAGCTGATCGAAACCCCGGCCTTCACCAAGGTCCTCGAATCCAACGAGGTTGCCAAGCTGCCGCTGGCACGGGTCTTCAAGACCAGCTGGCGCCCGCTGATCCTGGGCACGTTCATCATGCTCGCCACCTACGTGCTCTTCTACCTGATGACCACGTTCACGCTGACCTACGGCACCCGGGCGTCCAGTCTGGACACGGCCAAGGCCGCCGCCGAAAAGGCCGGCAAGCCGATGACCGAGGCCGCTGCCGCTGCGTTCGTCCCGGGTCTGGGCTACAGCCGGAACGATTTCCTCTGGATGCTGATCGCCGGTGTCGTATTCTTCGGTATCTTCACGCTGGTCTCCGGCCCGCTGGCCGAGAAGTTCGGCCGCCGCAAGATGCTGATCGTTGTCACCTTCGGCATCCTTGCCTTCGGCCTGCTGTTCGTTCCGCTGTTCAGTGCTGGGTTCGCCGGTGCCATGGCGCTGCTGATCATCGGCTTCTCGCTCATGGGCCTGACGTTCGGTCCCATGGGTGCGCTCCTGCCGGAGTTGTTCCCGGGCAATGTCCGCTACACCGGCTCCGCCATCAGCTACAACGTCTCCAGCATCCTGGGCGCTGCCGTGGCTCCGTTCATCGCCGTCTGGCTCTGGGAACTGGCCGGGGGCAGCACCGTGCTGGTGGGTGTTGTTCAATGAACACACCGGGCTTCTGCGTTGGAGGGGCTCAGCTCGCGTAGCGCTCCACAAAGTTCCGCAGGATCTTCATCGGTTCTGTCGCAGTGAACTGCCGGGCGTCATCCATGAGCATTTCGGCCGATTCCGGCGGGAAGTAGCCGGCATGGCGGTAGATATCGATCCTGGTGACGAGCCCGTCAGCATCAAGCTCGGGGTGGAACTGCGTGGCATACAGGTTGGTCTTGATCCGGAACATGTGCACCGGGCAGGCGGCCGAGCTGGCCAGCAGCACCGCATGGGAGGGCAGGACGGTGCAGGCTTCCTTATGGCCGGTAAACGCCGTAAAGCTCTCCGGCAGCCCGCGCAGAAGGGGATCCTGCAGCCCCTCCGCCGTCAGTTTGATGGTGACGCCGCCGAGCCCTTCACCGTACGTCCGGTCGATCACGGCGCCCTGGTGCAGTCCGAGGGTGCCGACGCCGTAGCAGGCGCCGAGGAACGGGAAGTCCTCGGCCACGATCCTGTCCAGCAGCCCGGCGAGTTCGCGCTCCACCCGGTGCTGTGCGGCGCTCTTGTGCTCGGCCGGGTCGCTGGAAGTAAAGGGACTGCCGCCCACAATGACACCCGAATAGTCGGACAACTCAAGCGCGGGCAGCGGGGCGGCTTCCATCCGGATGCGTTGGAGCTGCTCGGGCTGGAGTCCGCAGTAGCGAAGGTAGGCGCGGTATTCGTCCTCGGCGGCGGTGTCTTCCGCGCGCGAGGCGAGGAGCAGGAATGGCTTCACACTCCAAGTCTCTACTGGCCGGTCGCGGACGCGCCAGAGGCGCGCCCGCGGCCGGCAGCGGCGCCGGCCGTCCGCCGTCGCCGTACCGTGTACCGCTTACTCTGCGGCGCCGTCCTCGATCATGGCGATGATGGCGCCGGCGGACACGGTCTCGCCGGCCGCCGCGGCGAGGCCGATGACGATCCCGGCGCGGTGGGCGGTGAGCGGCTGTTCCATCTTCATCGCCTCGAGCACGACGACGAGATCGCCCTCGGCAACCGTCTCACCCTCGGCGACGGCTACCTTCACGATGGTCCCCTGCATGGGGGAGGTCAGGGCGTTGCCGCTCGCTGCCGCGGGTGCGCCGCCACCGCGGGAGCGCTTCTTGGCCTTGGCCGGCTTGGCGCCTGCGGCGTTGCTGACTGAGCCCAGCGACGCCGGCAGCACCACTTCCAGGCGCTTTCCGCCGACCTCGACGACGACGCGCTGGCGGTCGCCGGCGTCGGCCGCTTCAGCCTCGGTGCCGGTCGGGGTCCAGGCCGGAATGTCATTGACGAAGGTCGTCTCGATCCAGCGGGTGTGGACCTTGAAGGGGCCTTCGGCCGGTGCGAAATCGGGATTGGAAACCACCGCGAGGTCGAACGGGATGACGGTGGGGATGCCCTCCACCACCATTTCCTCCAGTGCCCGCCGGGAGCGCTGCAGGGCCTGGGCGCGGGTGGCGCCGGTGACGATCAGCTTGGAGAGCATGGAGTCGAAGTTGCCGCTGATGACATCGCCCTGCTCCACGCCGGAATCGACGCGGATACCGGGACCGGTGGGGTTTTTCAGTACCGTGATGGTGCCGGGGGCGGGCATGAAGTTCCGGCCCGGGTCCTCGCCGGTGATGCGGAATTCGATCGAGTGGCCGCGGACTTCCGGGTCGCCGTAGCCGAGCTCCTCGCCGCGGGCCAGCCGGAACTGTTCGCGGACGAGGTCGATCCCGGTGACTTCCTCGGAGACGCAGTGCTCCACCTGAAGGCGGGTGTTGACCTCGAGGAAGGAGATGGTGCCGTCCTGGCCGACGAGGAATTCGCAGGTGCCTGCGCCGAGGTAGCCCGCCTCCTTGAGGATGGCCTTGGAGGATTCGTAGAGCCGGCGGTTCTGTTCCTCGGTGAGGAACGGGGCCGGGGCTTCCTCGACGAGTTTTTGGTTCCGGCGCTGGAGCGAGCAGTCGCGGGTGGAGACCACCACGACGTTGCCGTGGGCGTCGGCCAGGCACTGGGTCTCGACGTGGCGCGGGGCGTCCAGGAAGCGCTCAATGAAGCACTCGCCGCGGCCGAAGGCGGCGGTGGCCTCGCGCACGGCGGATTCGAAGAGTTCGGGGATTTCTTCGCGGGTGCGGGCCACCTTGATGCCGCGTCCGCCGCCGCCGAAGGCCGCCTTGATGGCGACAGGCAGGCCGAACTTGTCCACGAAGTCGAGGATTTCCTCGGCGGATTCGACCGGGTCGGCGGTGCCGGGGACCTGCGGGGCGCCGACCTTCTCGGCAATGTGGCGGGCCTGGACCTTGTCGCCCAGGGCAGAGATCGCCTCGGGGGAGGGGCCGATCCACGTAATGCCGGCATCGATCACCTTGGCGGCGAACTCGGCGTTCTCGGCCAGGAACCCGTACCCGGGGTGGATGGCGTCCGCGCCGGACTGGCGGGCGACGTCGATGATCTTGTCCATCACCAAGTAGGACTCCGCGGCGGTGTTGCCACCGAGCGCGTAGGCCTCGTCAGCGAGCCGGGCGTGCAGCGCGTCGCGATCGGGGTCCGCGTAGACAGCCACCGAGGCGATGCCTTCATCGCGGGCGGCGCGGATGATGCGCACCGCAATTTCTCCGCGGTTGGCGATCAGCACCTTGGTCAGCCGGCGGATGCCCGCGGGTGTAGATGACTGCGTTGATCCCGGCACGATGGGTGCGGACTGCTCCGAATTTGCTGACAAGGCGTCTCCTTCTTTCCTTCAGGGAGCCTAGCGCGGTTTTGAGGGTTCCGCCGATATTACTTGCGGATTCCGCGCGTATACGGCCCTTCCTTTGTAGGGTTGCCACAAAGGGCGGCTAATTGGCTCACTCCGCCACGCATTCCGTCGTTACTCGGCACGGATGTCCGCCGGGTCCGCAGCCCCGCCGGTCCAGAGCTCGGTGATGCCCACATTTGCCTGGCCGAGCAGGGCGCGCAGAGTGGAGATGGAAAGCCCGACGACGGTGTGGGGATCGCCGTCGACCTTTCGGATGAACGCCCCGCCGTAGCCGTCGATCGTGAAGGAGCCGGCGCACTGGAGCGGCTCGCCGGTGGCGATGTAGGTCTCGATTTCCTCGGCGCTCATCTCCATGAAGTGCACCTCGGCCGAGGACACCGAGCCCAGGGTGGCGCCGGTGCCGCGCGCGGTGACGTCGCCGTCGTCGTCTTCTGAGTCTGTGTCTGTGTCGCGGCAGTCCACGAGCCAGTGGCCGGTGTGCAGGACGCCCATGCTGCCGCTCATGCGGAGCATACGCTCCCGGGCGACGTCGGCCGTGTAGGGCTTTCCGTGGGCCTCGCCGTCGAACTCGAAGACCGAGTCGCAGCCGATCACGATTGCGCCGTCCGCCTCGGGCAACGAGGCGACGGCCTCTGCCTTGGCCCGGGCAAGCAACAGAGCCGTGTCATGCGGATCCGTCACGCCGTAGCGGGCCTGCACGGCGTCCTCGTCGACGTCCGAGACGAGGACCTCGTGGGCGATGCCGGCGTGGCTGAGCAGCTTGGTGCGGGCGGGGGACTGGGAGGCAAGAATGAGGCGGGTCACGGATCCAGCCTAATCCACCGCAGCACAGCAACACCGGGTCCCGGAAGGACGCCTGGACGGGGCAGAAGACCCTGTTTGCGGATACCTGACAGTGGTGGAGTTGAACCGGCATCCTAAAAAGAATCGAGCAGCTCATGTCTGGATGGCTGGCGGCAAGCGTTGGCATGGTTGGTGATGGAACATATTTTGGCTGGGACGGTTTCATCATCCAATCCGGAAACCTGATCGTGATCGTCGTGATGATCATCTTGTTCATCCTGGCCTTGGTCCTGCCTTTCCCCGGAGGGAAGCGGCGGAAATGACTGCCCCTGCAACACCGGGACGCGGCGCGCAGGTCGATGAAGCAGGCGCCCGTACCTTGACCGGCAGGGCCCGCCGGTGGCTCCTGAGGAAGCTTCCGCCGGACAAACTTTTGCCCGAGGACCAGCCAAGCTTCGTGGCATCCTGGGCGTACGTATTCGGCATGGGGGCAATCGCGTCCCTACTGTGGATCATCGTTTCCGGGATTGTGCTGGGACTGAACGGACCCCAGTGGTATCACGTTTCCCCGCTGGGGAGTTTCGTCAACAGCACGCATTTGTGGAGCGTGGAGTTCTTCTTCATCTTCATGGTGGTGCACCTGTGGCTGAAATTCTGGATGGCGGCCTGGCGCGGGGGCCGGGTCCTGACCTGGATCACCGGCGTGATCTCCTTTGTCGTTTCCATCGTGGCGGCCTTCACCGGGTATCTGCTCCAGACGAACTTCGACTCGCAGTGGATTGCCTTTGAAGCGAAGGATGCGCTGAACGCGGTCGGCGTAGGCGCTTGGTTCAATGTGGCCAACGTCGGTCAGCTCTTCACCTGGCACGTCACGCTGCTGCCCTTGGCCGTGGGCGCTGTGGTGATCCTCCACGTCCTGCTGGTCCGGGTCCACGGCGTTGCACCTCCACTGGATGCCGCGGAGTCCGACGCCCAGCTGCTTCACAACCGCCCGGAGGCCACCGAACCTCCTGAGGCCACCGAACCCGGGGGCGCAGTGCAATGACCAGGAAAAGTAGTACCACGTGGCGGAAGGCGGACGACGTTGCCAGCCGGCCCTGGACGGGCAGCGTCCGCGAATATGACCTCATCAAAGAACTGATCATCGGCGTTGTGGTGGTCGGCCTGCTCGTGTTCGGTGTGTCCGCCATCTTCGGGTCCCCTGATGAGCCCAGCGTCAGCCTCAAGGCGTGGGCCACGGCCGCCCCCGCGGATTTCGTTGGCACCGCCGCGAAAGAGCTTGCCGGCACCAGCGATACTGCCGGATACGGGCCGCCCTACAACTCGACCCCGGACGCGACGCAGAACATCGGCCCCGTGGACCTTCAAAGCCTCTCCGGCGTCCGCCTTCCGGTTGATACCGCCAATGACTTTGTGATCGCCCCGCTGGCGACCCTGCCGTCGCCGCCAGCAGAGCTGGCGAGCTGGACGGCCGCCACGGATCAGCAGCGCTCAGCCTGGGCAACTGCCTATTCGGACGCCCTTGCCGCTGCGCCGGATAACGACCCGGCCCAGGTGGGCGACGGCGACTATGGCCCCGTTCCTGCACTGACCGGAGCGTTGCTGGAGATGGCGCGCCAAGGCAGTTTGGACGGCGTGCTGCAGAACGGTGGAAACTTCTACAACATGGACTACACGCGCGGCCTCCTCTTTTTGGGCGACGGCGGCTACTTCCCGGATCTTGCGGCCAGCCAACACCTCTCCGGGGATCAGTGGGGCGTCATGAACGAAACCGGCGATACGCCTGGGCAGTCCTGGTTGTGGCTCTTCTCGCTCCTTTACCAAGTGGAACCGTTCAAGTCCGCGCCCAATGCCGATGCCCTCGTCGTCGTCACTATGTTCGTGCTGACGGCGTTGCTGGCCCTGCTGCCGTTCATCCCCGGACTACGGTCGCTGCCGCGGGTGATCCCCCTCCATCGCCTGATCTGGAAGGACTACTACCGCAACCGCTGAGTCTGCCGGCAATCCGTGACGCCTAGCATCGGCTGAGGAGCACAGGCGCGTTATTGTCAGAGGTCCCTGAAACACTGGATTCATGGACGGCAATCACGGGCCCGAAGTGGCTCGGGCAGGACACGGCGACACCGGCTTAAGCCGCGCCGGGAGCGATGCCGCCGCCATTCCGGGCACCGCGGAGGCAGCCGTCTCGGACGTGGCGGGCCGGCTGGCCGCCGGACCGATGGGTTCCGTGAGCATGGCCACGGACAGTGCCGGGATCATTGACCGGATCCGGGAACTGGAGGACTGGAAGTCCGCCGCGTCGGCGGAACAGGCCCGGCTCGCCGTGGCCTTCGACCTGCTCCAGCGCCGCGAACAAGYCCGGCTCGGGGTCCCGGCCGAGAAGCTCGGCGCCGGGATCGGCGCGCAGATCGCCCTGGCCCGGCGCGAATCCCCGGCCAGGGGCGGCCGGCTCCTCGGCCTGGCCAACGCCCTGATCACCGAGATGCCGCACACGCTCGCCGCCCTGC